>NZ_JASATH010000010.1:0-72880 GCF_038440215.1 Inquilinus sp. OTU3971
GGGGGGGGGGGGCAGGGGGAGGGGTCTGCGCGCGTCCGCGCGCGAATGGACAGGACACCCAATTCGCTGTCCGCGCCGATTTGCGACAGTCCGGGCCGGCTCGAGCCGAGAGAACCCCCTCCCCCTACCCCCCTCCCGCGAGGGGAGGGGGGACTCAATCTTCCGGCCGATGTCGTGGCGCGCCTCGCAGGACACGACACGATGACCGGCAATGGCTCGTCCATCCCCGAGCGGGCCGAGGTCCTGGTGATCGGCGGCGGCATCAACGGCATCAGCACCTTCCGCGAGCTGGCGCTGCAGGGCATCGACGTGGTGCTGGTCGAGCGCGACGATTTCTGCTCCGGCGCCAGCGCCGCCCTGTCCCGCATGGTGCATGGCGGCCTGCGCTACCTGGAGAACGGCGAGTTCCGGCTGGTCCGCCAGTCGCTGCAGGAGCGCGACCGTCTGCTGCGCAACGCGCCGCACTACGTCTCGCCCCTGCCGACGCTGGTGCCGGTGACCGCCCGGCTGCGCGGCACGCTGGCGACGATCGGCGCCTTCCTCGGCGTCGCCGAGCGGCCGAAGGCGCGGCCCGGGCTGATGATCCGCACCGGCCTCGCGCTCTACGACCTCCTGTCCTGGCGCAGCCGGACCATGCCGCGGCACCGCGGCATCGGCCGGGCCAGGCTGCAGCGTCTGGCCAAGGGCATCACCCGGCGGGCGGTGGCGGGGGTGCTGTATTACGACGCCCGCGTCACCCAGCCGGAGCGGCTGGGCATCGAGCTCTTGCTCGACACCGAGGCCGAGACCAGCGCCCGCGCCTTCTCCTATACCGAGATCACCGGCCGCGACGGCGACGGGCTGGCCTGGCGCGACCGGCTGACCGGCGCCAGCGGGCGGATCGCGCCGCGCGTCGTGGTCAACGCCACCGGCGCCTGGGTCGACCTCGTCGGCGGCGCCATCGGCCCGGCCACCAACCGGCGCCGCGTCCAGGGCACCAAGGGCTCGCATCTGATGATCCGCAACCCGCGGCTGCAGGAGGCGCTGGGCGACCGGATGATCTATTTCGAGAATGCCGACGGCCGCATCTGCATCGCCTTCAACCATGCGAACGCCGCCATGGTCGGGTCGACCGACATCCGGATCGACGACCCGGACGACGCGGTCTGCCTGGACGACGAGAAGCGCTACATGCTCGAGGCGCTGGCCGGCATCTTCCCGGAGCTGGAGGTGCGCGAGGACGAGATCGTCCACGTCTTCACCGGCGTCCGGCCGCTGCCGGTCAGCGAGGACGAGGCGACCGGGCGGATCAGCCGCGACCATGCCGTCGAGGTCGACCCGGCGGGCGCGCTGCCCTTCGCCGTGCTGACCCTGATCGGCGGCAAATGGACCACCTTCCGCGCCTTCGGCGAGGAGGTCGCCGACCTGGCCCTGGCCCAGCTCGGCCGGCCGCGCCGGGTCGACACCCACGACCTGGCGATCGGCGGCGGCCGCGGCTTTCCGCGTGACGCCGAGGCCCGGTCGCGCTGGCAGCGGGACCAGGCCGCCGCCGCGGGCCTGCCGCTGGCCCGCTTCCAGGCGCTGAGCGAGCGCTACGGCAGCCGCGCCGTCGCCGTCGCCCGCTTCCTCGGCGAGGGGCCGGACGCGCCGGTCGCCGCCGCCCCCGACTATTCGCGGCGCGAGCTGCGATACCTGATTGAGACTGAACGGGTGCGCGACATCGGCGACCTGCTGCTGCGCCGCACCCTGCTGGGGATGGAAGGGCGCGTCACCGCCGCCCTGGTGGCGGAAGCCGGGGCGCTGGTCGCGTCCGCCCTGGGCTGGACCGAGGCCGAGACCGCCGCCGCCGCCGCCCGCTTCGACGACATCATGGCCCGCCGCCACCGCGTGCAGGCTGCGCAACATTGATGGGGACTCCAATGTATGTGACCAAGAAGGTCCGCCTGAACCGGCTGATGCGAGGCGGCCGCTGCCTGGATGTCGCGATCGACCACGGCGTCTGCAACGAGCCGTCCTTCATGGCCGGGCTGGAGGACATGGAAGGCGTGGTCCGCATGCTGGCCGCGGCCGGGCCGGATGCGATCCAGATGAATTACGGCCAGGCCGACCTGCTGCAGTCGATGCCGGGGCAGGGACGGCCGGCGCTGGTGATGCGGGTCGACATGGGCAACCCCTACAACCGCCAGCGCCATCGCGAGATGTGGGCGCTGCTGCAGAATGAGGCCGACCCGATCCTGCCGGCGCTGCGGCTTGACGCGGCCTGCGTGGTCGTGAACCTGTTCATGCTGCCGGACGAGCCGGGCCTGTTCCGGCAATGCGTGCAGAACATCAGCCGGCTCGGCAATGACTGCGAGAAATACGGCATGCCGCTGATGATCGAGCCGCTGGTGATGCAGCCGAACGAGCGCGGCGGCTACCTGGTCGACGGCGACACCGAGAAGATCGTCACCCTGGTCCGCCTGGCGCGCGAGCTCGGCGCCGACATCGTCAAGGCCGATCCGACCGACGATCCGGCCGATTTCCGCCATGTGGTCCAGGCGGCGCGCTGCCCGGTGCTGGTGCGCGGCGGCGGCAAGGCCGACCTGCGGCGGGTGTTCGACACCTCTGCCGCGCTGATGGCCCAGGGCGCGCATGGCATGGTCTACGGCCGCAACATCTACCAGCACGACAATCCTGGTGCCGTGGTGGCGGCGCTGATGGCGATGATCCATGACGGCGCCGACGCCGACGCCGCCTGGGCGATCTACCGCAACGGTGGCGGCCGATGAGCGCCTGGCTCGGCATCGACGCCGGCAACACCGGGGTCAAGGCGCTGCTGTTCGACGATGCGGGGCGCGAGCTGGCCTGCGCCCATCGCGACACCGGCGGCCACAGCCCGGAGCCCGGCATGGTCGAGCGCGACATCGGCCGCCTGCGCGCCGACCTCGCCGACCTCGTCCGCGAGCTCTTGGACAAGAGCGGCCTGCAGGGCCGCGACATCGCCGGCATCGGCACCTCCGGCCACGGCAACGGCCTCTATTTGCTCGACGCCGAAGGCGGGCCGCTGGCGGCGATCCAGTCGCTCGACTCCCGCACCGCCGGGCTGGTCGGGGAGTGGGCGGCCGCCGGGGTGGGGGAGGCGGCGGCCGCGATCTGCCTGCAGCGGCCCTGGCCGTCGCAGACCCCGGCGCTGCTGGCCTGGATGGCGCGTCATCGGCCGCAGGTCCTGGCGCGCGCCGCCCATGTGCTGATGTGCAAGGACCTGGTGGTCCACGCTTTGACCGGCCAGGTGGCGACCGATGTCACCGACATGGGCGGGGCCGGGCTGCTGCGCCTGCCCGAGAACCGCTACGATGACGGGCTGCTGGAGATCTACGGCCTCGGCGGCGTGGCGGCCAAGCTGCCGCCGCTGCATTGGCCGACCGACCGGGTCGGCACGGTGTCTGCGGAAGCCGCCTCCCGCACCGGCCTGGCCGAGGGCACGCCGGTGGTTGCCGGCTTCTTCGACGTGATGGCCAGCGCCGTCGGCGCCGGCGTCACCCGCCCGGGCCAGGCCTCGATCATCCTCGGCACCTGGAGCATCAACCAGGTGGTGGTCGACGCGCCGCTGGACGGGGTGTTCATGTCGACCGGCATGGCGCCCGGCCGCTTCCTGTCGATGGAGAACTCGGCCACCTCGGCGACCAATCTCGAATGGCTCGCGCATCACCTGCTGGCGCGGGATTCCCGGCGTGCGGGCGGCAGCGCCTTCGCCCTGGCCGACGCCCTGGCCGCCGCGGCGCCGCCCAAGGCCGACGGGCCGATGTACCACCCCTATCTCTACGGCGCGGCGGGCGATCCGGCGGCGCGGGCCGGCTTCTTCGGCTTGGCCGGCTGGCACGACGGCGGCGATATGGTGCGGGCGGTGTTCGAAGGCGTGGCCTTCGCCCATCTCGCCCATGTCGAAAAGCTGCTCGCGGCCGGGGCCCGGCTGCGCGGCATCACCATCTCCGGCGGCGGCGCCCGCAGCCCGGTCTGGCCGCAGATGATCGCCGACGTGCTGCGGCTGCCGGTCAAGGTCGCGGCGCAGGCGGAGACCGGGGCGCTCGGCGCCGCCATGGCCGCGGCGGTCGGCAGCGGCCGCTTCGCCAGCCTGGACGAGGCCGCGGCCGCGATGGTCGCGCCATCGCGCGAAGTGGTGCCCGACCCCTGCCTGGCCGGCTTCTACCAGTGCCGCTTCGCCCTGTGGCAGGCGGTCGGCAAAAGCCTGGCGCCGCATTGGGCGGCCCTGCGCGACCTCGGCCAGGCATGATCGCGCCGCAGGAGATCCGCACCGCGCGGCGGATGCTGAACTGGACCCAGGCCGAGCTGGCGCGACGGGCCCGGCTCTCGGTCACCGGCCTGCACAACATCGAGGCCGGGGTCGCCAATCCGCGGGCGTCGACCCTGGCCCGGATCAGCAGCGCACTGGAGAACGGCCGGGCGCCGGACGCCGGTCGGGACGGAGAGTCCGGCGACGACGCCGAGATGCTGCTGCGCTCCCTGCGCGCGGACGTCGCCCTGCTCTACACGGTGCTCAACGCCCGCCTCGACCAGATCGAGCGGCGTCTCCGCGGCGCCCGGCCGGGCTTCCACGGCGCCTAGCCGGTAAGGCTTATCGATGCCCTCTCACAGGATGAAGTCGCCGGCGACCAGGCCGATGGCGCCGGTGAGCTTGATGTGGAAGTCCGAGACCTTGTCGGCGTAGCCGGGGCTCGGACATCAGGGCCCGGCCGATCGCCCACAGGCTCTGCGGCAGGAGGGCGCGCGCTGCCGACCGCGATTGATTGACCGAACGATTGGTCAATCATTTGGTCGCGACGCCGCCGCCGGCCGTTCGGGCGCCCGATTTCGCGGATTGACAGTCGTATCCGCCGCCACTTAACCTTCAATATACAGAACGCGTTCAAAATAATGAACGATGATCGGGAGGACGGCAGGCTTGAGCGGCAGGGGCGCGGAACGCATCCTCGATCTGTTGGAATGGCTCGCCGCGCGGGCCGAGCCCGCGGCGCTGGCCGATGTCGCGCATACCCTCGAACTGCCGAAGAGCAGCACCCTGCTGCTCCTCCGGGTCCTGGTGGAGCGCCGCTACGCCGAGCGCCTGGCCGACGGCCGCTATCGCGTCATCCGACTGCCGGGCGAGCGGTCCGAGGGCCGGGAGGCCTGGAATGTCCTGCTGCGCCTCGCCGCCCCGCATCTGAACCGCGCGGTCGAGGAGTCGGGCGAGAGCGTCTTCCTGGCCGTCATGGACGGCGACGAGATCCGCTACCTCAACAAGCTGCTGCCGGCGCGGGAGATCCAGTACGACCGCAACATCGGGCCCACCCGCATCCCGCACCAGGTGTCGAGCGGCGTGGCGCTGCTGTCTACCCTGCCGGCCGGGGAGCTCGAGGCCTATTGCGGCCGCCTGGGCCTGGATCCGGAGCAGCGGCAGGAAGTCCAGGCCCGCATCGACACCGCCGCGCGCGAGGGCTTCTGCTTCAACGCCAAAGGGGTGATGGAGGGGGCGTCCGGCGTCGCCGCGCCGATCCTCGACGGCACCGGCCGGGCGGTGGCCGCCCTCAACATCTCCGGCCCGCACCCCCGGGTCGTCGCCAACCTGCCGAAGATCACCCGGGCCGTCCTTGCCGGCGCGCAGGCGATCTCGGCCGAGCTCGCCAAACGAAGCAGCAACCGCTCTGGGAGGAGCACCCGCACATGAAGCATCCCATCGCCGCCGGCATCCTCGTCTTCGGCCTGGCCATCGCGACGACCGGCTTCGCCCAGGACACGACAGTGCCCGCCGGATATCCGGCCGACTACGCCTCGGTGATCGACGGCTCGCGCTCGGAGGGTGGCTTGGTCATCTATTCGAACATGGCCGACAACAACTGGCAGCCGCTGCTGCAAGGCTTCCGGGAAGCCTATCCCTGGATCAAGGTCGAGACGCTCGACCTCGGCTCCGGCACCGTGCATTCGCGCTGGGAGGCGGAGGCCGGGTCGGGCTCCCGCACCGCCGACATCCTGATCTCCGGCGCCAACGACCGCTGGGCGGCCTATGCCGGCGACGGCAAGATGATGGACTACCAGAGCCCCGAGCTGGCCGCTTTGCCCGGCTTCGCCCACCCCGCGCCCGGCATCTACACGCTCTCCGCCGACCCGCTGGTCATCACCTACAACGCCGCCCTGCTGCCGGACGACCAGCGGCCGACCGGCTTCGCCTCGCTGGTGGCGAAGGCGGCGGCGGACCACGACACCTTCGGCGGCAAGATCACCACCTATGACGCGGCCCGCAACTCCTTCGGCTTGGCCGCCTGGTGGAGCTTCCTCAACGCCAAGGGCGGGGATGGCTGGGCCGAGCTGGCGAAGATCGGGCCGATGATCCGCGGCGAGGTGTCCGGCGGCGCGATGAACGAGAAGATCGCCACCGGCGAATACGTCGTCGGCGTCGCCGTGTCCGGCATCACCATCTTCCCGCGCCTCGACCAGCCGGGCGGCGAGATCCTTGGCTTCGCCTTCCCCGACGACGGCACCATCATGATGCTGCGCGGCATGGGCATCCCGAAGGGCACCGCCAACCCGAACTCGGCCAAGCTGCTCGTCGACTACGCCCTCAGCCATGCCGGCCAGACCCTGATCGGCAAGGGCGGCCTGACCCCGCTGCGCGACGACGTCGACGAGACGGAGGTCCGCTACACCTACCAGGGCATCGAGAAGACCGTCGGCAAGGACAAGATGATCATCGCTGGCTTCGATCAGGGGCTGATCGCGGAGGCTGCGCCCTTCGTCGAGAAGTGGAAGGCGGCGATGGCGGGCCAGTGACCGCGCTTCCCGTTCTACCCGCCCGGCTGCCCATCGATCGGACAGGCCCATGACCGACCTCACCCTCCATCGAGCCGCGGGGCCCGGCTGGGACCGCTCGCGCCTGATCTTCTGGGGCGTCTCGATCCTCTCCGCCCTCCTGGTGATCGGGCCGCTGGCGCCGATCCTGGCACAGGCCTTCCTCGACCGCCCGCTCTATGCCGAAGGTGCCGCCGCGACCCTCGGCAACTTCCAGCGCCTGTTCGGCGATCCGACCATCCCCGGCATCTTCGGCAACACCCTGGTCTTCGCCATCCTGACCATGGTGGTGGCGCAGATCTTCGGGTCGGTCATGGCGGTGGTGGTCGGACGCACCAACCTGCCGGGGCGGAGCTGGATCGGCGAGATCCTGATCTGGCCGCTGTTCGTGTCGAACTTGGTGATCGCCTTCGGCTGGCTGACCATGTACGGCCCGTCCGGCTACATCTCGCTTGCGATGAAGAGCTGGTTCGGGGTCGTGCCCTGGAACCTGTACTCGATCGCCGGCATGGGCATCGTGGCCGGCCTCAGCCAGGCGCCGCTGTCCTACCTGATGTGCCTCGGCGCCGTGACCAAGGCCGACCCGCAGCTGGAGGACGCAGCCCGCTCCGCCGGCGCCGGCCCGTTCCGGGCGCTGTTCTCGGTCACCGTGCCGATGATGCGGCCGGCGATGATCTATTCCAGCGTGCTCAACTTCGTGATCGGCATCGAGATGCTGGCGATCCCGCTGCTGTTCGGCGCGCCCGGCGGCCTGAACACGGTCACGACCTTCCTCTACAACAACGGCATCAACGCCGCGGTGCGGCCGGACTATGGCATCGTCGGCGCGGCCGCCGTGATCCTGCTGCTGGTCGTCATCGGCCTGGTCTGGCTGCAGGGCGCGCTGATGAAGGGCAGCGGGCGCTTCGTCACCGTGCGCGGCAAGGCCAGCCGCCCGTCGACGCTCGACCTCGGGCCGTGGCGCTGGATCGCCTTCGCCGCCGTCCTGGCCTATGTGCTGCTGACCATCGTCGCGGTCTTCGCCGGCATCGTGATGCGGTCGGGCGTCAGCTTCCTGACGCCGCTGATCCCGTTCTGGAAGCTGGTGACCACGGCGAATTTCGCCACGGTCTTCGCCTCCGACGCCTATGTCCGGTCGATCGTCAACTCGGTCGTCATCGCGCTCGTCGGCGGCCTGATCGGCACCTTCTTCATCGCCGTGATTGCCCTGGTCGCACGCCGGTCGGAGTTCCGCTACGCAAGGGCGTTGGAATACATCGCCCTGTTCCCGCGGGCGCTGCCGGGCATCATCGCCGGTCTCGGCTTCTTCTACGCCGTGGTCTGGGTTCCCGGCCTCGACATGATCCGGGGCACCATCGGCATCCTGATGGTCGCCTTCATCCTGCGCTACATCCCGGTCGGCTTCGGCGCCATCGCGCCCGCTTTGGCCCAGATCGGCGAGGAGCTGGACCGCGGCGCCCGCGTCTCCGGCGCCGACTGGTGGACCACGGTGACGCGGATCGTACTGCCGATCCTGAGGCCGGCGCTGTTCTCCTGCTTCGCGCTGCTGTTCATCCACTTCTTCAAGGAATACGTCACCGCCGTGTTCCTGTTCCAGCCGGGGTCGGAGATCATCGGCACCACGATGCTGCAGCTCGCGGCCCAGGGCGACAACGGCCCGGTGGCGGCGTTGGCGACGATCCAGATCGTGATCACCGCCGCCTTCGTCCTGCTCGCCCGCCCGGTTTTCGGAGCAAAGATCTATGGCTGACCTGGTCCTGGACCGCCTGACCATCCGCTATGGCGACGTCACCGCGGTCGACGACATCTCGATCCATGTCGCGGCGGGGGAGTTCCTGACCTTCCTCGGCCCGTCCGGCTGCGGCAAGTCGACGACGCTGTTCTCGGTCGCCGGGCTGAACCATGCGACCTCCGGCACCATCCGGATCGGCGACGCCGTGCTGTTCGACGGCGCCCGGGGCCTGTTCGTGCCGCCCGAGCGCCGCGACATCGGCCTGGTGTTCCAGAGCTACGCCCTGTGGCCGCACAAGAGCGTGGCGGAGAACCTGGCCTTTCCGCTGAAGCTGCGGAAGATCGGCCGGGCCGAGCGCGACGAGCGGATCCGCGCGGTACTGGCGCTGGTCGAGATGACGCCCTATGCCGAGCGCTACCCGTTCGAGCTGTCGGGCGGCCAGCAGCAGCGCGTGGCGCTGGCCCGGGCGCTGGTCTACCGGCCCCGCCTGCTGCTGCTGGACGAGCCGCTGTCGAACCTCGACGCCAAGCTGCGCGAACGGGCGCGAATCTGGCTGCGCGAGCTGCAGGAGCGGCTGCATGTCACCACCATCTATGTCACGCACGACCAGTCGGAGGCTCTCGCCGTGTCCGACCGCATCGCGGTGATGAGCATGGGGCATCTGCGCCAGCTCGGCACGCCGAAGGAGATCTACGAGCGCCCGGCCGACGCCTTCGTCGCCGACTTCATCGGCTCCTCTAACTTCCTGTCCGGCCGGATGGTGGCGGAGGCGAACGGGCGCGCCACGGTGGAGCTGCACGACGGCACCCGCCTCAGCGTGCCGGCGGGCAGCCCGGCCGGGGATGGCAGTCTGGTCGTCGCCGTCCGTCCCGAGCGCATCGAGCTGGTCGACGGGCCGGGCGAGAACGCGATCGCGGTCGAGGTCGCCCACGGCACCTATCTCGGCCAAGTCTACCAGTATGAGGTGGCGGGCGGCGGCTCGACCTTCCGGATCCAGACCAGCCGTGCCGTCGAGGCGCGATCGGCCTTCGTCCGCATTCCGCCCGAGGCCGCGGCGATCTTCCCCGCCGGCCCCGAAGCCCCATGAGCGAGGCGCCGATGACCGAACAGTTGATCCGCTTCGACCCGACGCTCGGGGGCCCGCTGTCCGGCGTGCGCGTGCTCGACCTGTCCCGCCTGGTCGCCGGCAACATGCTGTCGCTGCAGCTCGCCGATTTCGGCGCCGACGTGGTCAAGATCGAGCCGCCCCAGGGCGACCCGCTGCGCGACTGGACCGATGACGGCCAGTCGCTGCACTGGAAGGTCTATGGCCGCAACAAGCGCTCGATGGTGCTGAACCTGCGCGAGGCGGCCGACATGGCGGACCTGCTCGCGCTGGTGGAGACGGCCGACGTCTTCATCGAGAACTTCCGCCCGGGGACGCTCGAGGCCATGGGCATCGCGCCGGAGCGGCTGCTCGGGATCAACCCCGACCTGATCGTGGTGCGGATCTCCGGCTTCGGCCAGACCGGCCCCTATGCCGCCTATCCGGGCTTCGGCACGCTGGTCGAGGCGATGAGCGGCTTCGCCGCCCGCACCGGCTTCCCCGACCGCGAGCCGGTGCTGCCGCCCCTCGCCCTGGCCGACATGATCGCCGGCATGACCGGGGCGCAGGCCGTCACCATGGCGCTGCTGGCCCGCGAGAAGGGCCTGGCGAGGGGCCAGGTGATCGACCTGTCGCTGCTGGAGCCGATGGTCGCCGTGCTCGGCCCCGAGGCGGCCATCCACCGCGTCACCGGCAAGGTCAAGCAGCGCACCGGCAGCGCCTCCAACACCTCATCGCCGCGCAACGTCTATCGCTGCGGCGACGGCAGCTATGTCGCGCTGTCCGGCTCGATGCAGGTGATCGCGATGCGCATCTTCGACATCATCGGCCGGCCGGACATGAAGACCGACCCGCGCTTCTCCAGCAACGCGGCGCGGGTCAGGCACCGCGACCTGGTCGACCAGGCCGTCGGCGCCTGGTTCGCCGAGCGCGACCGCGACACGGCGCTGCGGGTGATGCGCGAGGCCGGCGCCACGGTCGGCCCGGTCTATGACAGCGCCGACCTCGCCGCCGACCCGCATGTCCGCGAGCGCGGCGTGATCGTCGAGGTCGAGGATGCCGACAACGGCTCGCTGCCCATGCATGCCGTGCTGCCGCGCCTGTCCGGCACGCCCGGCGGGCTGCGACGGCCGGCGCCCGGGATCGGCGAGCACACCGATGAGCTGAAGGCCGAGATTGCGCGGACCCGCAAGGCCGCGCAGATGACGGGAGAGACCTCATGATCCGCTCGCTGCTCTACGTCCCTGCCTCCGAGCCGCGCTTCATCGAGAAGGCCCACACCCGCGGCGCCGACGCCGTGATCCTCGATCTCGAAGACGCCGTCGCTCCGTCCCGCAAGACGGCGGCGCGGGAGGCGCTGGCGGACAGCGTCGCCCAGGCCGGGCAATCCGGCGCCGTGATCTATGTGCGGATCAACGCCGAGCCGGAGCTGCGCTTCCTCGACGCCGAGGCCGCCTGCCGCGCCGGCGCGGCGGGGCTGCTGGTGGCGAAGACCGGCTCGGCGGCGGAGCTGGCGGAGCTGGCCGGTCGGCTCGATCCGGTCGAACGGGGCCTCGGCCGGCCGGCCATGGAGTTCGTCGCCCTGATCGAGGATCCGGCGGCGCTGCTGGACGCCCGCGCCATCGCCGCGGCTCCGCGCGTCGTCGCGCTGGCGCTCGGCTCGGAGGATTTTGCCACCGCCACCGGCGCCGTGCCGACGCCGGAGACGCTGCGGCTGCCGAAGCTGCTGCTGCACTACGCCGCCAAGGCGGCGGGGCTGCGCTCCTACGGCCTGCTGCGTTCGGTCGCCGACTACCGCGACGTCGAGGCGATGACGGCGTCGGCGCGCGAGGCGCGGGCCTTCGGCTTCGACGGGGCGAGCTGCATCCACCCCGCCGTCGTGCCGATCCTCAACCAGGCCTTCGCCCCGTCGGAAGAGGATCTGGCCTGGGCCCGCAAGGTGGTCGAGGCCGATGCGGCGGCGCAGCGCGACGGCAAGGGCGCCTATCTGGTCGACGGGCGCTTCGTCGATGCGCCGGTCGTGGAGCGCGCCCGGCGCATGTTGGAGGCGCCGGGCGGGTCGTCCCGGTGATCAGGCCCGGACGGCGGTGACCCGGATGTCGTTGCTGGACAGCGCGCCCTCATGCACCAGCAGGCCGATGCCGCCGTCGCGGAACTCCGCCGCCGACCCGTCCCGGGCCGTCAGGGTCGCATCGCCGATCCGGCAGGTGATCCGGTCACCCTCCGCCGCGACCTCGACGTCGTAGCTCCGCTCCAGCGACCAGGCGAAGGCGGTTTCCGCCAGCACGATCCGCTCCTCGTCGCGCTGGCGGACGAGGCGCAGCATGCCGTCGCGCGACAGCAGCGCCGCATAGTAGCGGCGCAGCCCCTGCACCCGGACGGCGACGCCGGCCTCGCGGCCGAGATGTATCATCACATCGGCGGCGGCGATGACGAAGCCGGCCTCGGCGATCGGCTGGCCCTCCATATCGGGCAGCACCCAGGACAGCGCGGCGTCAATCGTCGATCGATGCCCGCCTCGACATGCCAACGCCGAGGTCTTCGCCGTCACCGGCTGGAGCGCCCCCGGAGGCGCCGGCTAGCGGCGGAACGCGAACAGCGCCTCGTCCGGATCCGGCTGGCCGGAGCGGAGATCGAGATGGCGGGGCATCGGCTATGCCGTGGCGTCGACCGCGCGATCGCCGAGGGCAGCGGCGATCAGGCGATACTTGACCCGGGCATTGGTCATGTCGCGGAAGTAGTTGACCAGGTCGCCCCATGGGTCGTTGATCCGGTTCAACCCTGAAATGAAGGCGACGACCGTCCCGACCTCGGTCTGGCCGCGAACGACGAACCATCCCCCGACGAACAGGATGCCGACGACCCCAAGCTGATGCAGCAGGTTCATCAGGAAATTCATGCCGAACTTCCGCCGGTAGATCTGCATGTTGAGGCGATAGATGTCGCCGACCTGCCGCCAATAGCGGCCGGTCTCCCGGGGGCCTCGCCGCTCGGCGGCCTCGTCGACGATCTCGATGCTGAGGCCCCGCAGGACCTGGATCCGCTGCTCGGCGCGCTGGTTGATCGCCCGTTGCAGGAACGGGATGAACAGGAACTGCGGCAGGAACAGCACGGCGGCGACGGCGGCCATCCAGGGCTGCAGCACCACCATGTAGCCGAACACGGCGATCAGCAGCCCGCCGTTCAGCACCGCCTCCGACACGCTGGCGCCGATGAAGCCGCCGACGGCTTCGACCTCCGACACGATGATCGAGATGTCGATCCCCTCCTTGCGGGCATCCGGTTCGCCGTCCCGGCCGGACGGGCTCAGCTGCAGCCGCAGCCGCCGGTTGGCGGCCTCGGTCACCGAACCCCGGTAGACATTCAGGAAGAGCTTGAGCCCGCCTTGCGCCAGCACGACGCCGACATACAGCAAGGACAGCTGGATCAGCTGTTCGAGGGCGTGCTTCTGCAGCGCGCCATTGACGATCCGCCGCTGCAGCTCCAGCGGGGCGAGGTCGAGCAGGAAGACCATGACGGCGAGCAGCGACAGCAGGATCTGATCCCGCGCACTGACCCGCCAGATGTACCGGAAGAGGCCCTGAGGCATGATCGTCCGCCCTCGGTCACCGCCCGCAAGGGCTGGAACGATGTCGGGTCCGGGGACCGCCCCGGCCGGAGCCGAGGCAGAATTTGCTGTATCTGCGAATGGAGACGGGGCCGCTTCCGTTCCGCTCGGCCGCAAAATCTCCCGGCGATGGCATGGCTCAGGCCGCCGAGTGACATCGAGGCCCGCCCTGTTGGCGGCAAGCCGACCGAGATTTCCTCGCCAGGCAGACCTACAGCCCCATCGCCCGCTGGATCGATTGCGTCAGGTGGGCCTTGAGCGCCGCCTCGGCGGCGTCCGGATCCCTGGCCAGGCAGGCCTCCAACATCTGCAGATGCTCCGCCATCGTCCGCCGCACCTTCGCCGCCGAGTAGGCGTAGTGGTGATCGAGGCGGATCAGGCGGATGTAGTCCTGCGTCTGCAGGAACGCCTTGCGGAGGAGGGGATTGTCGAGCGCGTCGATCGCGCCGAGATGCAGGCTGAGATCGACGTCCTCGATCCGGCGCGCCAGGCCGCGGTCGACATCGGCTCCATCGACCCAGCCGATGACCTCGCGATGCTGCGCGATCATCGCTTCGATCCGGCCGCGCGGCGCCGTCTCGGCGAAGTGCCGGATGGCGGGCGTCTCGAGGAAGAGGCGCAGCTGATAGGAGTTGCGGACCAGCGCCAGGTCCGGCTTGGCGATCTCGATGCCCGCGCGGGCCCGGATCGTCACCAGCCCCTCCGCCTGCAGCACCTGCAACGCCTCGCGCAGCGGCCCCAGCGGCGAGCCGACGATCTCGACCAGCTCCGCCTGCGACATGAAGGCGCCGGGCTGCAGCCGTCGTTCGAACAGGGCCTCCTTGAACCGTTCATAGGCGATGCGGCTGAGATTCGGCGCGGCTTCGGCGCGCAGCGTCGACGGGTGTTCGTCGGATGACCGTCTCTGGATGCTGCTCATTTGCCTGATGATTCAATTGCCGCGTACAGAAATATCTGTTACTTGAGTTGATATATCAATAGCCGTCACGCAAGGCGGCGCATGGAGGAGCCTGGGATGCGGCTGACCGATTTCACCCTGACCCGTTTCCAGTTCGCCCGCGACCGGGTGATCGGGGACAGCCAGGTCCGCATCGCCCAGGCGCATATCGGCGTGGTCGAGCTGCATACCGATGACGGGCGCACCGGCACGGGCTTCTTCCACAGCCTCTTCCATCCGCTGCCGGCGCTGGCCGAGATCGAGCGGATCTTCGCCGAGGAGGCGTGGCCCGGCCTGGCGGGACAGGCGCCGGCAGGGCTGATCCACCGCGTCAGCCGGCCCCGCGGCGGCAACAGCCGCCGAACGTCGCTCGGCTTCGAGGAGGCGGTGGCCCAGGCGCTGTGGGATTTGGCGGCCCGGGAGGCCGGCCTGCCGCTCTACCGATACCTCGGCGGCAGCGATCCCAAGGTGCGGGTCTATGCCAGCGGCCTCGACTTCCACCTGACCGACGACCAGTACGCATCCCTGTTCCGGCAGGCGCGGGACCAGGGCTACCGCGGCTTCAAGATCAAGGTCGGCCATCCCGACATCGAGTGGGATCTGCGGCGCCTGGCGCTGGTGGCCGAGATCGCCAAGGGCCACGGGCCGATCATGATCGACGCCAACGAGGCCTGGTCGCCGAAGGAGGCGATCCGCCGGCTCGACCAGTTCCGGCGGGCGGGCTTCGACATCCTCTGGGTCGAGGATCCCTGCCTGCGCGACGACGTCGACGGCCTGCGGGAGATCCGCCTGGCCGCGCCGCATGTGCTGGTCAATTCCGGCGAGTATCTCGACCTGCGCGGCAAGCGCCGGCTGCTGGAGGGCCGCGGCGCCGACCTTCTCAACGTCCACGGCCATATCGGCGACGTGATGAAGGCGGGCTGGCTGGCGGCGGAGCACGGCGTCCCGGTGACGCTCGGCAACACCTCGCTGGAGATCGGGGTCCATCTGGCCGCCGCGCTGCCCGAGGCCGACTGGCTGGAATACTCGTTCCAGAACACCAACCACCTGGTCGAGGAGCCGATCGTCCTGCGCGACGGCTATGCCTTCGCGCCGGACCGGCCGGGCCATGGCCTGGTGCTGTCCGCCGAGGCCCGGGCCGGCGCGGCGCCGAAGGTGCTGCGGCCGGAGGAACTGCCGCCGGCCCCGGCGTCAACGCCGATCCGGCTCTCGTCCTGACCAGATCCAAGAACGCAAAGCAGGGGAGGACATGTCATGCTCGTCGATCGGCGCACATTGCTGCGGACGGCCGCGGCCGTCCCGGTCCTGGCGCTCGCGCCGCGCCTCGCCCGGGCGGCAGCGGAAGGCCGCATCAACTACTGGCATCACCTGACCAGCGAGAGCGAGTTCAAGGGGCTGGAGGCGGTGATGGCGCTGTTCCAGCAGCGCTATCCCGGCATCGCGCTGACCCAGGAGAACATCCCGAACCCCGAATACATGTCGAAGATCACCGCGGCTGTGGTCTCCGGATCGAAGCCCGACACGGCGATGGTGACCGCCGAGCGGGTCAACGACATGGTCGGGATGGGTGGGCTGGTCGACCTCACCGACCGGATCAAGGGCTGGGACAAAGCGGCGGCGTTTCCCGAGGACCGGTGGACCGGGGCGAGCGTCGGCGGCAAGATCTACGGCATCCCGGCCTTCACCTTCGTCGACTGGATGTACTATCGGAAGGACTGGTTCGACGAGGCCGGCATCAGCGGGCCGCCGAAGACGCTGGCCGAGTTCCAGGACGCCGCGATCAAGCTGACCGATCCGGCGAAGGGGCGCTACGGCTTCGGCCTGCGCGGCGGGGCCGGCGGCTACCAGTACGTGGTCGACATGATCGAGAGCTTCGGCTCGCCGATCGTCGCCGACGGCAAGCCGGCGATGGACAAGCCCAAGGCCGTCGAGGCGATCACCTTCCTGTCGGAGCTGTTCACGCGGCACAAGGCCTGCCCGCCCAGCGCGCCCAATGACAGCTACCGGCAGATCATGGAGGCGTTCAAGACAGGGCAGACCGCCATGGTCTGGCACCACACCGGATCACTGGCGGAGATTTCCGGCGCGATGAAGCCGGGCCAGTTCATGACGGCGGTGCGACCGGCCGGCCCGGCCGCCCACATCGCGCGGCTGACCTATCAGTTCAACGGCCTGATGTCAGACGCCAATGCCGATGCCGCCTGGGCCTGGCTCACCTTCTGGGCGGAGCCCGACGCGGCGATCGCGTTCCTGGAGCAGACGGGGTACTTCCCGGCCTCGCCGGAGACGGCGTCGGACCGCCGCATCACCGGCAACCCGCTTTACGGCGCCGCGGTCGAAACCACCAAGTTCGGCCGCCTGCCGCCCAGGTTCATCGGCTCTGCAGGGTGGAACGACAATGTCGTGCTGCCCGAATTCCAGAAGGTGCTGGTTGGCCAAAGCACGCCGGAAGCCTGTGTCGACGCCCTGATGGCCGGGCTCGAGGCGGCCCTGCAATAGCGGCCGGGGCAGGGGGCGGCGACCGTCCCGCGGCACCGCCGCACGGCAAGACCAACGCTCGAGGGGAGGCACGGCATGCGCATCGAGGATATCCGCTGCTGGGTGGTCGAGACCGAGCACCCGGTCCATCCCTATCGCTGGCGCAAGGGGCTGGCCGGATCCGGCGACGGCACCCCGGCGGACCGGAAGCCGCTGAAGGCCGTGATCCGGATGGACACCGATGCCGGCGTCACCGGTGCGATCGAGGTGGCGAACGCCTGGGGCGCGATGAGCCTCGTCGACCGGCGGCTGAAGCGCCTCGTCGGCGAGAACCCGCTCCTGACCGAACGGCTGTGGACGCTGATCTGGGAGATCGACCGGATCGAGGAGATCGCGATGCCGCATCTCGGCATCGTCGATCTGCTCGCCTGGGACATCAAGGCCAAGGCCGCCGGAATGCCGCTGCACCAGCTGCTCGGCGGCCATGACCGCCGGGTGCCGGCCTATGCGTCGACGGTCACCTGGGACTCGATGGGCGAATACGAGCGGCACATCAAGGAGTGCATCGATGCCGGCTTCACCGCCTTCAAGCTGCACGCCTGGGGCGATGCGAAGGAGGATGCGGCACTGTCCCGCAACCTCCGGCGCTGGGCCGGGCCCGACGCGGATCTGATGTTCGACGGTTCGGCCGGCTGGGACTACGTCACCGCCCTGCGGTTCGGCCGGGTGCTCGAGGCGGAAGGCTTCCTCTGGTACGAGGAGCCGATGCGGGAATTCGAGCTGGGCTCGTACCGCAAGCTCTGCGACGCGCTCGACATCCCGGTCCTGGCGGCGGAGACCTCGGATGGCTGCCATTGGAACATGGCCAGCTGGATCCAGGCCGGCGCGCTCGACATGGCGCGGACCAGCAGCTTCTACAAAGGCGGCCTGACCGGGGCGATCAAGATCGCGCATCTGGCGGAAGCCCACGGCATGCGGGCCCAGGTGCACGGGATGGGCCTCGCCAACGCCCAGCTCTGCGCCGCCATCCGCAACAACGACTATTACGAGCAGCTGGTGATCTCGAGCGAGCAGATCGCTGGCCTGGGCGGCCTCGGGGCCCTGTCGATCGAGGGCGGCGTGCTCACCGTCTCGGATCGACCGGGCATCGGCTTCGACTTCGACTGGGAGCGGATCGAGGCCACGGCCGTGGCGCGGGCATGACGGCGCTGGGCCTGCCCTCGGCGCGAGTCCCCGCGCCGGCCCGCCGGCTCGGCCCCCTCGGCCGCCTGTCGGAAAGCCGGCGCTGGGCCTACTACCTACTGCTTCCGAGCCTGGTGCTGATCCTGGCGGTCGTGCTGTACCCGACGCTGTGGGGCATGGTGCTCAGCGTCCGCGAGATGAGGCTCAACCGGGTCGACCTCGGAACCGGCTTCGTCGGCCTCAAGCACTATCTCGCGCTGGCCAATGACCCGGTCTTCTGGCTGTCGCTGAAGAACACCGTCGTCTGGGTCGCGGGGGCGGCGGCCGGCGAGCTTCTGCTCGGGCTTCTCACGGCGCTCGTGCTCAACACCAGCCTGCCGGGCTTCCGCATGCTCGGGATCCTGGTGCTGCTGCCATGGTTCCTCCCGAACGTCGTCGCCGGCCATATGTGGGCGCTGATGCTGGATCCGCGCCTCGGCGTGCTCAACGACATCCTGGTGCGCGTCAGTGTCCTCGACAGCTACAAGGCCTGGTTCGCGGATCCGGACACGGCGATGTTCGCCGCCATGGTGGTCGAGGTCTGGCACGGCTTCCCCTTCTTCGCGCTGCTGCTGCTGGCGGCCCTGAAGGGGATCCCCGGCGACCTCTACGAGGCGGCGGCGACCGACGGTGCCGGGCTGTGGCGGCAGTTCCTCCATGTCACCCTGCCGCAGCTCCGGGTCGTGATCGTGGCGACCGTCGTGCTGCGCGTCATCAGCCTGGTGAACTCGCCCGACATCCTGCTGATCCTGACCGGCGGCGGGCCGGGCCGCTCGACCCAGGTGCTGTCGCTCTATGCCTTCCTGAAGGCGAACAAGGAATTCAACTTCGGCTATGCCAGCGCGCTGTCCGTGGTCATGTTCCTGCTGCTGATGGTGTTCAGCTACGCCTATGTGAAGCTCTCCAACGCGATGAGGGATTGATGCTTCGCAGCCGTTCCGCCCGGCGCCGGCTCCACGTCACGCTCTGCTATGCCGCCGCCCTGTCGATCGTGGCCTTCGCGATGTTCCCGGTGCTCTGGGCGCTCTTGACCTCCCTCAAGCCGGAGGCGGACATCGTCACCGCGACGATCCGGTACATCCCGGACAGGGTGACGTTCGAGAACTATGTCGCGATCTGGACCCGGTCCAATTTCCCGACCCTGATCGTCAACAGCGCCGTGGTGACGCTGACGACCGTGGTGATCTGCGTCGTGATCGGGACGCTCGCCTCCTATGCCGTTGCGCGCTATCGCTTCCGCGGCCGGCGCGAGCTGATGTTGTTCTACCTGGTGGTGCGGATGTTTCCGGCGGTCATGATCATCGTCCCGCTGTTCATCCTGATGCGGAGCGTCGGCCTGCTCGACAGCCGCCTCGGCCTGGCTTTGGCCTACACCACCTTCCTGCTGCCGGTCTTCATCTGGATGATGAAGGGATTCTTCGATGCGGTGCCGTCGGAGCTGGAGGACGCCGCCCGGATCGACGGCGCCTCACGCATCGGCGCGATGCTGCGGATCGTCCTGCCGCTGGTGGTGGGCGGCCTCGTCGCCACCGCGGTCTTCGTGGCGATCGGGGCCTGGAACGAGTTCCTGTTCGCGCTGATGCTGACCACCAGCACCGGTTCGCGAACCTGGCCGGTCGGGCTGCAGCTCATGGTCGGGGAATTCCAGCTGCCCTGGGGCGCGCTCTCGGCCGGGGGCATCATCAGCATCGTGCCGGTCGTGGTGCTGTTCGCGATCGTCCAGCGGGCGATGGTTCGGGGCCTGACCGCCGGGGCGGTGAAGGGCTGACATTCCGCCGCGAGGCTCCGGCCGGACGGGGCCGGACATCATCCCGACGTCGAGCGGATCAAGGTTTCCTTCGCCGAAGCCAGATGGACGCGGCAGGCGACCTCGACCCTGGAAGTGTCGCGGCTGAACAGAGCCTCAATATAGGCGAGATGCTCGCGGATCGCGACCTCGTTGCGTTGCCGCTCGTCATGCTTTCGCCACTGATAGTGGTAGTGGAAGATCAAAGTGATGACGTCATAGAAGCCGTCGATGAAGCGATTGGGGCCGGCCGCGTTGATCAGCCGATGAAACCGGCTGTCGAGGTCGGAGAAGTCGTGATAGCGGAGCTCGATCTCGCGAAGGAGTGCGACATGCTCCTCACGCAGGGCATCGATCCTTCGCCAGAGCGGTGAGCTTGCCGGCAATGCCGCGAATGTCATCGCCGACCGCAGCTCGAACATTTCGCGGATCTCGAACAGGTCGAGCGCGAAGCTCGGTGTGAAGCCCTGGAACACCCAGCCGGCATTCGGCCGCTTCTCGATCAGGCCGAAGCGCTGGAAGCGGTTGAGGAACTCGCGGATCCCTGTGGTGGCGACGCCGAATTGGCGGGCCAGGTCGAGCTCGTTGATCGCCGTCCCCGCGCGGGCGTCGCCCCGCAGCATCCATTCCATGAAGCGCTTCTCGATCTGCTCGGCCATTGGGACGGTTTCCGCCGCCGGAAACCGCTGCATCGCTCCACCACCCGAGCGGACGGTCCGCTGACGCCCCGTTCCGGCCACGGTCCCTTGCTCGGCCAGCGTCGAGAGGACCTTGCGCACCGTCGTGCGGCTGACCCCGAGCTGTGCACTGAGCACGGTTTCCGAGGGAAGCGAGTCCCCGTCTTCGAGCGCCGCGAGCAGGTCCAGGGCATCGTTGAAGGCGCGCTTGAATACCGTGTCCGTCTTCATGCGGATGTTTCCCTTTCGCCGACGATTCGTCTTTTAATCCATAAAAAACAGATTGACCATCGATGCTATTGGTTTTTCTGTATAAGGAACAAATAAGCGCTCACAGGGGAGGACGACATGGTCGGCGTGAGATTTCGGCTGGTGCCGGTGAGCGCGTGAGCCCGATCCTCGAAGTCGCCGGGCTGCGCAAGAGCTTTGGGCCTGTCGAGGCACTGCGCGGCGTCGACCTGCACCTCGACGCCGGTGAAGTCCTGGCCGTGGTGGGCGACAACGGCGCCGGCAAGTCGACCCTGATCAAGCACATCTCCGGGGTCTATCGGCCCGATGCCGGCCGGATCCTGCTGGCCGGCGCGCCGCTCGACCTGTCCTCGCCGCGCGAGGCGCGGGAACGGGGCATCGAGACCGTCTATCAGGATCTGGCGCTCGCCGACGACCTCTCGATCGGCGCCAACATCTTTCTCGGCCGGGAGCCCGTCCGGCGCCTGTTCGGGTTTCTGCCCTTCGTGGACGAGCGGACGATCCGACGCGAGACCGCGGGTCTGCTGCAGCGCATCCGCAGCGAGATTCCGGCCGAGGCCCGCACCGTGGCGCGGCTTTCAGGCGGGCAGCGGCAGGCCGTCGCGATCGCGCGGGCGATCTACTGGAAGGCCAAGGTGGTGCTGCTCGACGAACCCACCGCGGCGCTCGCCGTCATGGAGCGCGAGCGCGTGATCCATCATACCCGCGACCTCGCCGCCCATGGCGTCGGCGTCATCTATATCGGCCACAACCTGGTCGAAATCCTGAAGGTCGCGGACCGCATCGCCGTGATGTTCCGCGGCCGGGTGGTCCACGTCACGCCGGCGGCGGAGACGGATCAGGAGACCCTGATCAAATACATGACCGGCTACAGCGAATCGAAGAAGGCAGCCTGAGCGCTGCACGACACGGGGAGGAACCATGATGCGCAAGACATTGCTGGCTGCTTCGGCGGCGATCTTTGCCCTCGCGGGCGTGGCGCCGGCGAGTGCCGAGGACACGGTCGCGGTGATCGTGAAGGCGACCACCTCGGAATACTGGCAGTGGGTGTTCAAGGGAGCCGAGGAAGCCGGCCGGCAGCTCGGCGTCAAGGTCGACAAGCTGGGCACGCCGAAGGACGACGCCGCGGGCCAGATCGCGGTGCTCGAGAACGCAGCGGGATCGAAGCCCGCCGCCATCGTGATCTCGCCGACCATCTTCGAGGCCCTGGGGGATCCGATCGCCGCGGTGACCGACGCCGGAATTCCCGTCATCGTGATCGACTCCGGGGCGAAGACGGACAAATACGCCTCCTTCCTCACCACCAACAACGAGGCTGGCGGCAAGGCCGCGGCCGAGGCCGTGGCGGCGTGCATCAAGGAGCGGACCGGGAAGGCGGCGGGGAAGGTCGGCTATCTGACCGCCATGGCCGGCCATGAGTCACTGGATTCACGGGACCGGGGCTTCGTCGAGGGCCTGAAGGCCTATCCCGACATCAAGCTGGTCGGCAACCGGGTCGGCAACAACGAGGAAGCGGAAGGCATGACCCTGACCGCCGACATGCTGACGAAGGATCCGGATCTCGTCGGCCTCTTCGCGGACAACGCGCAGATGGGCACTGGCGCCGGCTCTGCGGTCGCCGAGCAGAAGCTCGGATCGAAGCTCTGCCTGGTCGCCTTCGACTCCGACGCCGGAGAGCTGGAGCATCTGAAGGACGGCTCGATCTACGCCCTGATCGTCCAGGATCCGTACATGATGGGCTTCGCCGGGGTCTGGTACGGCTACGCCGCCGCGCATGGCGTGCGCCTGCCGAAGGACGTCGATACCGGCGTCGGCACGGTGACGAAGGCGACCATGGACGACCCGAAGCTGGCCGGCCTGCTCGACGTTTCGAAGCGAAAGCTCGGCTTGTTCCTGGGCAACTGATCTGCCGCGGGCGGCTGGATTGCCGCAGCAGTCCCCGCCCGCCTTCATCACGGAGGTCCGATGACGGATCAGCCCCTCCCGCAAATCCGCCCTGGATCGCGCCTTCGAAGCGGCAGTTCGGGCAGATCCTTTCAGGCGCTGCTGCGGCGCCTGCCGATCGAGACCTATGTCATCGCCTTCACGGTCGCGCTGTGGGTCGTGCTGTCGCTCACGACCCCCAATTTCCTGACCGAAGGCAATATCAGCAACCTGATGCGGCAGACGCCGATCGTCGCGATCGTCGCGATCGGCGTCATGTGCACGATCGTTCTCGCCGGCATCGACCTGTCGGTGGGATCGGTGGTGGCGTTCTGCGGCGTGGCCTTCGCCCAGATGTGCGGACACGGCCTCGGCCTCGTGCCCGCCGCCGTGCTGACCCTCGCGGCGGGCGCGGGGGTCGGGATGGTCAACGCCGCCGCGATCGGCCGCCTTGGCATCCCTCCCTTCATCGTGACGCTGGCCGGCTTGCAGGTCTATCGCGGCCTGGCGCTGCTGCTGGCCGGCGGCGTCACCATCGGCGGCCTGCCGTCCGAGGTGAAGGAGTTCGCCCGCGGCACCACCGGTCTTCCCAACCTGTTCTGGGCGATGGTGGCGGTCGGGATCGCGGTCCACTACCTGCTCCGCTTCACCCGGACCGGGCGGTACATGTACGCGATGGGCTCGAATGCCGAGGCAGCGCGCCGGCAGGGCATCAACGTCTTCCGCATCACGGTGACCGCCTATGTGCTGAGCTCGGGCCTCGCGGCCCTGGCCGGCATCCTCCTGGTCTCGCGCCTCAGCATCGCGTCGCCGTCCATGGCCAATGCCTACGAGCTGCAGGCGATCGCCGCGGCGGTGGTCGGCGGCGCCAGCCTGTTCGGCGGCCGGGGCACCGTGCTCGGGACGGTGGTCGGCGCCGTCCTCTTCACCACGATGAGCAACGCGGCCGTCCTGCTCGGCGTCGACCCGTTCTGGGAGATGGTGCTGGAAGGCCTTCTGATCGCGCTCGTGGTCTATCTCGACAACCTGCAGAAGCGGCGGCAGGCCGGAGCCTGAGCCCAAATCCGCCGATGCACCCTATCGAAGAACGGACTAAGCCATGCGGGCAGTGGTATGCCGCGCGCCCGGTGAGTTGGCGCTCGAAGACCGGCCTGAACCCGAGCGGGGCGAAGGCGAGGTGCTGGTCCGGGTCCGGCGCATGGGGATCTGCGGCACGGATTTCCATATCTACGAAGGTTCCCATCCGTACCTCCAATACCCCCGGATCATGGGACACGAGCTGTCCGGCGAGGTGCTGGAAGCCCCGGGGGGCAGCGCCTTGAAGCCGGGCGACACGGTCATCGTCAACCCGTACGTCTCCTGCGGCGCCTGCATCGCCTGCCGTGCCGGCAAGCCCAATTGCTGCGTACGGATCGCCGTGCTGGGCGTGCATCGCGACGGCGGCATGTGCGAGAAGATCTCCGTGCCCGAGCGCAATCTGTACCCGGCGGGCAGCCTGACGCTCGATCAGGCGGCGAGCATAGAGTTCCTGGCGATCGGTGCGCACGCGGTTGCCCGTTCCGGCCTTGGGCCCGGCGCCCGCACTCTGGTGATCGGCGCGGGGCCGATCGGGCTCGGCACGGCGCTTTTCGCCGATCTGTCGGGGGGTGATGTCACGATCATGGACCGCGAGGCCGACCGTCTCGCCTTCGCGCTGGAGAGCCGCGTCGCGAGACACAGCATCAGGGCCGGCAGCCGCTCGGCGGAACTGGTTCGCGACGCGACCGCCGGAGATGGCTTCGACGTCGTGTTCGACGCGACGGGCAGCCTTGCTTCGATGGAGAGCGCCTTCGGCCATGTCGCCCATGGCGGCACGCTCGTGCTCGTCAGCGTGGTGACCGGGACCATTGCCTTCTCGGATCCCGAATTCCACAAGCGGGAGATGACCGTTCTCGGCAGCCGCAATGCCCTGCGGACGGATTTCGAGCGGGTTGTCGCCGCAATCGAGGATGGCCGCGTCCCGCTGCGGCATCTCCTCACACACCGCACCAGCCTCGCCGGCGCGCTCGCCGACCTCCCGCACTGGGCGACCCAGAAGAGCGGGCTCGTCAAGGCCCTGGTCGAGATCGGCTGACGCGGCAGCCTCCGCTTGCTCAAAGCCTCGTGGAGGCGGCGGCGGGCTTTGTCAGCTTGGCCTTCCGCGCCTTGGCTGGTCTGGGCGTCTCGACATCGACCCATTTGCCGGTCCTGCCCGAAGCAATGATCGCGTCGCAGACGACCGTCGTCTCCAGCGCGTCGCGGAAGGTCGGCGCGGCCGGCCTGCCATCGGCAAGGCCCTGCAGGAAATCGGCGACCTGGTGCACGAAGGAATGCTCATAGCCGATGGTGAGCCCCGGCACCCACCATTTGCCGAGATAGGGGTGTTCGCCGTCCGTGACCAGGATGGAGGTCCAGCCGCGGAGCGTGCCGGGTGTGCGATGATCGAACCAGGCGAGACGGTTGAGGTCGTGCAGGTCCCAGGCGAAGGAGCCCTTCTCGCCGTTGATTTCGAGCGTATAGGCCGCCTTGTGGCCGCGCGCATAGCGGGTGGATTCGAAGGTGCCGAGCGAGCCGTTCGAGAAATGGGCGAGCACCGCCGCGGCATCGTCGATGCCGACCTTCTGCACCTTGCCGGTCAGCGCATGCTTGCGCTGCTTGACGAAGGTCTCGGTCATGGCGGTCAGGCTCTTGATCGAGCCGTTGATCCAGAGTGCCGTGTCGATGCAGTGCGCGAGCAGGTCGCCGGTCACGCCGGAGCCGGCCGCGTCGACATCGAGCCGCCATGTCCCGGCGCCGCCTTGCGGCACGTCGGGTGAGATCGTCCAGTCCTGCAGGAATTTCGCGCGGTAGTGATAGATCTTGCCGAGAGTGCCCTGGTCGACGATCTGCTTGATCAGGCTCACCGCCGGCACGCGGCGATAATTGTACCAGACCATGTTCAGCACGCCGGCCTTCTCGACCGCCTGCACCATCGGCAGGCCTTCGGCGGCGCTGCGGGCGAGCGGCTTCTCGCAGGTGACCATCTTGCCGGCCTTGGCCGCCGCGATCGCGATCTCGGCGTGGCTGTCGTTGGGCGTGCAGATATCGATCACATCGATATCCTTACGCTCGATCAGCTTGCGCCAGTCGCTCTCGACGCCCTCATAGCCCCACATCTGCGCGAAGGTCTTGGCCTTCTCGCCATTGCGGGCCGCGACGGCCTTCAGGACCGGCCGATAGCCGGTGTCGAAGAACTGCGAGACCTTGCCCCAGGCATTGGAATGGGCCCGTGCCATGAAGCCATAGCCGACCATGCCGACATTGAGTGTCCTGGCCATCGTTGTTTCCCCCCGCTTCAGTCTTCGCGCCAGCCATGAGCGTCGCGCACCTTGATCATGGCGCCGAGCACGGCGTTCCAGGTCTTCTGGTCCTCCATCACCGAATTCGGGAACATGCAGCCGTCCCAGCAGATATGGCGCATCCGCCTGGTCAGATGTCCGTCGCGGTCGCGCAGCCAGTACCCGGCATGCTTGGGGATATCGAGCCTCCCGTTCGGGTCCGTGACCTGGCAGTGGCGGCCGGTCTTCTCATGGTCGCCCGAGCCGAAGACGGTGCCGTCATTCTGCGCGACGTGGAAATCCATCGTCCAGGGCCGGAGCGCATCGGCGACCTTCCGGTAGGCGGCGTCGAGCGTCGCCTGATCGGACCAGTCGAATTTCCCGGGCAGGATGCGGTCCTGCTCGGCGTTATAGCCGAGCGTGTAGAGCATCGAATGCGCCATGTCGGCCTGATAGCCGACCACGCCCGGGCGATCGACAAGCTCGAGCAGCTTCACCATTTCGCGCCAGGAATGCATGCCGCCCCAGCAGATCTCGCCCTCGGCGACGAGGAATTCGCCATGATCTTCGGCAATGTCGGCCGCTTCCGAGAAGGTCCGGGCGATCAACCGGGTATTGCCCTCCGGATCCTGGCGCCAGGCCTCGACGCCGGCGGAGGAGTCGATCCGGATTCCGCCGGTGGGGCGGATGCCGAGCTCGCGCATCTGCTGGCCGATGACGCAGGCCTTCCTGACCTGTTCGACGAAGCGCTTGCGGTCGTCGGCCGAGCCCATGGCCGATCCGCCACCGGCACCACCCCAGATCGGCGCAACGAAGGAGCCCACCTTCAGCCCATAGCCGGCGATATGGTCGGCCATCCGCTTGACCGCATCCGCGTCGCTGTCGATCGAGACATGCGGATCGGTGATGAAGAGGTCGATGCCGTCGAACTTGACGCCGTCGACCTCGGCGTCGGCGGTCAGGCGCAGAAGCGTGTCGAGCGGAATGATCGGCTCGGAATCGCCGCCCTTGCCGACGATGCCCGGCCAGGCGGCGTTGTGCAGCTTGGGAAAATTGTTGGTCATCGGATCCTCCCAGATCTGAAGTCGTGCAGGCTTCTTTTCGACTGCCGGTTTGCCCGGTCATCGTCTCGATCCTTCAGGGCGCCTCGGCCGCGACATCGACGCGCTCATTGCCAATGGGGCCGACGCAGGGACCAAGGATGGCAAAGATCCGCGTGCCCGTATCCCCCCACATTAAGCGACGCATGCACCATGTCGGCCAGAATGAAGGCGGAATCGCCGGAGCCCGGGATCTGGCTGCTCCGGTCGACCCGTTGCCCGACCTTGCCGGCTACCACATTGATGACCCTTTCCCGGTCGGGATCCTGCGGAAGTCATGCCCCTTGCCGCGGACTGCCGCTCGCTCACAGACTCGTGTGGTCGAGCCCGGTCAAGCGCAGGGCACGGCCGTCCTTCGCTGCGATGGCTCGCATCTCGCGCTCGAGTGCGTCGCGGTCGTCAGCGCCGCGCAGCATGCGTCCGGCGAGCGGGTCGAACCGGCCCCCGGCGATATCGGCGATCAGCAAGGCTGCCCGTGTCGGTGGGATGTCCACCCCGTCGTCAAACAGCTGCTTGATGCCGGGCAGGTGGGTCTTGCCGGCTTCGGAGGTGAGCTGCAATTCGGTCATCGCCGTCCGGACGAGGCCGGGATCGACGGCGAAGGCCAGGACGCCGCCGGCCTTCGTCGTGTCGTTGAGGCATTCGGTGAGGCGCATGACCGCGGCTTTGCTGGCGGCATAGCCGGAGCCGTGCGGAAAGCTCGTCCCGGTCCCGCCGCCCACCAGGTTGACGATCCGTCCCCGTCCGCGCGCCAGCATCCGCGGCGCCGCGACCCGGCTGGTGTGGAAGGTGCCGCGCAGGTTGATCTCGACGTCGCTCCACCAGGCCTCGGGATCGCACTCCCAGATCGGGCCGAAGGCCCGGAACGAGCCGTGGTTGTTGACGAGTGTGTCGACCGGCCCGAACTCCCCGGCGATCCGGTCGAAGGCGCGCTCGACCGCCAGGCGGTCGACGAGGTCGAGCGGCAGCGCGATCGCCGTCCCGCCCTCGCCGGCGATCATCGCTCGTGTCTCCTCGATTTCGCGTGCCGTGCGCGCCAGGACCGCGACCCGGGCGCCGGCCCGTGCCTGGTGCAACGCGATCTCGCGTCCGATCCCGCGGCCTGCCCCGGTCACGACCGAAACCGTGCCGTTCAAACTCGTCATGACCTGCTCCTCCAGCGTCCGGCTTTCGAAGGGTGTTGCGGCGGCGGGAACAAGATTTGGAGTCCGCTCAGCACATTGGCAGACCATCGGCCGATATCGAACGGATCACTCGACCTCACTATACCCGTGAGACGACGCGATCAAAGCCGTGTCGCGATGTACTTGGCCTCGAGGAACTCCAGTACGCCTTGGGCGCCGCCCTCCCGTCCGAGCCCGCTCTGCTTGGTGCCGCCGAACGGCGCCGCCGGATCGGAGACCAGTCCGCGGTTGAGCCCGACCATGCCGGTCTCGATGCGCCGGCAGACCCTCAGCCCGCGCGCCAGATCGCGGGTGAACACATAGGCGGCCAGGCCGTATTCGGTCGCATTGGCGAGGGCGACGGCCTCGTCCTCCGTCTCGAAGCGGCTGAGCGCGGCGACCGGCCCGAAGATCTCCTCCCCCGCCATGGCGGCATCGGCGGGGACCCCCTCCAGCACGGTCGGCGGATAGAAGTAGCCAGGCCCGTTCGGCCGCCGGCCGCCGCAGAGCAGCCGGGCGCCGCGCGACAGGGCGTCCTCCATCAGCCGCTCGATCTTGCCTACGGCGGCCGGGTTGATCATCGGGCCGCATTCGGTGGCCGGGTCGATGCCGGGGCCGACCTTCAGCGCCGCCATGCGCGCCGCGAGCTCCGCCGCGAACCGATCATAGAGGCCGGCCTGCACATAGAGCCGGTTGGCGGCGGTGCAGGCCTCGCCGCCATTGCGCATCTTGGCCAGCATCGCCCCTTCGATCGCCAGGTCCAGATCGGCGTCGTCGAAGACGATGAGGGGCGCGTTGCCGCCGAGCTCCATCGAGCAGCTCACCACATGCTTCGCTGCCTCGGCGAGCAGAACCCGGCCGATCTGGGTCGAGCCGGTGAACGACAGCTTCCGCACCCGGGGATCCGCCAGCATCGCCGCCGTCACCGGACCGGGCGCGGAGGTGGTCAGCACATTGACGACGCCCGGCGGGACGCCGGCCTCCGTGCACAGAGCGGCGAGTGCATAGGCGGTCAGCGGCGTCTCGCTCGCCGGCTTCAGCACCACGGTACAGCCGGCGGCCAGCGCCGGCGCGATCTTGCGGGTGGCCATCGCCGCCGGGAAGTTCCAGGGCGTGACCAGCACGCAGATGCCGATCGGCTCGTAATCGACGACGATGTGGTTCGCCCCGGTGGGAGAAAGCATGAAGTCGCCGCCGATGCGCACGGCCTCTTCCGCGTTCCAGCGGAAGAAGTCGGCGGCATAGGCGACCTCGCCCCGCGCATCGCGCAGGGCCTTGCCGTTCTCCAGCGCGATCAGCCGCGCGAGATCCTCGGCGCGCTCCGTCATCAGCTCGAAGCAGCGGCGCAGGATCTCCGACCGCCGGCGCGGTGGTGTCGAGCGCCAGGCCCCGGCCGCCCGCGCGGCTGCCTCGACCGCCGCCGCCGCATCCTCGACCGAGGCGTCCGGCACTTCGGCCAGGAGCTGTTCGGTCGACGGATCGATGACGGGAATCGGCTTGCGCCCCGCCGGCCACAGCCATTCTCCGCCGATGTAGAGGCCGCGGGCGCAGCCCGCCGGATCGAGGCCCGATGCGGAGGAGGGGGGCGCGGCCGAGAGCGGCGTCGCAACGGTCATGGGCGGAATCCCTTATTCGAGGACAGGGGCGGATGCCGCCGCGTCCAGATCGCCGCGATAGGCGGCGTCGACCAGGCGGCGCATTTCGGCGAGCCCGATCGGGCGCGGATTGTTCTTGATCAGGCGCTCGATGCCGACCGCCTGCTCGGCGGTCCAGTCCAGCTTGTCGGCAGGCAGGCCGAGGCCGGCGAGCGTCGGTGTGATGCCGATGGCGCTCAGCAGCCGCGTCACCTCGTCGATGGCGGCGTCGGCCAGCGCCGCGCGCGTGGTGTGCCCGCCATCGACCCCGAGCGCGACGGCGATCTCCGCCATCTCGTCCAGCGCCGCGGCGCGGTTGAAGCGCATGACATAGGGCAGGGCGGTCGCGACGCCGAGGCCGTGGGGCGTGTGGGTCAGGGCGCCGACGGGATACTGGATGGCGTGCGCCGCCGCCGTGCCCGCCGTGCCGAAGGCGCAGCCCGCGGCCAGCGCCGCCATCATCACCTCCGCCCTCGCATCCTGGTCCGCCCCGTCGCGCCAGGCGCGTTCGAGACTGCGCCCCAGCAACCGGATGGCGAGGAGCGCGAAATGGTCGGTCAGCGCGCTCTTGCCGATGAAGACGTGCTTCTGTGCGAGCTCCGCCGAAGGCGGACGCCGGGCCGCGGTGAACGCCTCGATGGCGTGGGTGAGCGCATCGGCACCGGCGACCGCGGTCAGGGCCGGCGGGCATGAGAGGGTGAGGTCGGGGTCGCAGATGGCCGCGGCGGGGATGAGATACGGGCTCGAGATGCCGACCTTCAGCATGCGGTCCGGATCGGAGATCACGGCGACGGGCGTCGCTTCCGAGCCGGTTCCCGCGGTGGTCGGAACGGCGATGACCGGCAGCACCGGTCCCCGCACCTTGAACTCGCCGTAATAATCCGGCAGCCGGCCGCCATGGGTGAGCAGCAGCGCGGCGCATTTCGCCATGTCGAGGCAGCTGCCGCCGCCGATGCCGATGACGAGGTCGGGCGCGAAGCCGCGCGCCTCCTCGGCGCAGTCGGCGGCGCTGTCGCGCGGCACGTCCGGCAGCACACGGCCATGGACGTAGACGGCAAGGCCGGCCGTGCGCAGGCCGTCCAGCATCCGCTCGAAATCGGATGATGTGGCGAGGCGCTCGTCGGTGCACACCAGCGCGCGCCGCCCGAGGCGGCCGGCGACCGCGGGCAGAGCTTCGCGCTGGCCTTTGCCGAACAGGATCTCTCTGGGCAGCCGGATCGCCGAGAAGGATGTCACGATCGACTCCATCGGTTGATGAAGCAGGAAGATCGGCTCACGATATCCCATATCGAATCGTATAGGATATCGTATTGAATGCAGCGGAGGATCGTGCTAGCTCTCCTGTATTGTCAAGGGACAAAGCAGTGCGCAGCCAGAAACCACTCATCACCTCCGAATCGGGCGAAGGCGCAACGGTGATTCACCGGGGCGCCAGTCTCGCGGAGGAGGTCTACGACGCGATCTTTGCCCAGCTGATGGCGCTGAAGATCCCTCCCGGCGCCCGCATCACGGTCGACGGCCTGGTGCGCGAATTGAACGTGTCGCAGACGCCGATCCGCGAGGCGCTCGGCCGCCTGGAGGGCGAGGGCCTGGTGGCCAAGACGCACCTCGTCGGCTACAGCGCCGCGCCCCAGATCTCGCGCCGGCGCTTCTCAGAGCTGTACCAGCTCCGCCTGCTGCTCGAGCCCGACGCCGCGCGTAAGGCCGCGGCGGCGATGACGGATGAGGATCTGCAGGCGCTGATGGCGGCGGCGGGGGTGATGTCGCGCCCGGACGGTCCGGACGCACGGGCCCGTTACTCCCAGTTCGCGCGCGAGGACGCGGTGTTCCACGACAAGATCCTCGCCGTCGCCGGCAACGAGCTCATTCGCGAGACGCTGGCGCACCAGCACACGCACTTTCACATCTTCCGCCTGATGTTCCATTCGCGGGTGACCGAGGAGGCGCTCGACGAGCACGCGGCGATCCTGGCCGCCTTCTCCCGGCAGGACCCGGACGAGGCCGAGCGGGCGATGCGCACGCATATCGAGCGGTCGCGCGACCGCCTGCTGCCCGCGTTCGACTGATGCCGGCCGTGTTCGAGCTCGCCGAAGGGAGAGAGGCATCGGGCCGCCCGGAAGGCGCACGGCTCGACGCGGATCCCTGCAGCCGGATGGGGGCCATCGGCGGCGAACCAATCCGTGATACGCTGGCGGCAAAAGGGGGGATAGGGATGGGACAGGTCGACGCCTGTGCGCTGAGCCTGACGAATGTCAGCAAGTCCTATGGCCGCGTCAGAGCCCTGCACAACCTGTCGTTCAGCGTCGCGGAAGGCCGCTTCTTCGTGCTGTTCGGGCCCAGCTCGGTCGGCAAGACGACGACGCTGCGCATGATCGCCGGCCTCGTCGCGCCGGACCGGGGCCGCGTCGAGATCTTCGGCCGGGATTGGACGCACGAGCCGATCGCGGGGCGCGGCGTGTCGATGGTGTTCCAGTCCTTCGCGCTCTACCCACATCTCACCGTCCATGGGAATCTGGCCTATCCGCTGGTCGAAGCCGGGGTGGGACGCGAGGAGATCGGCCGCCGCGTCCGGGAGACGGCGGCGATGCTTCGGCTCGACGCGAAGCTCGACCGCAAGCCCGGCACGCTCTCGGGCGGCGAGCAGCAGCGGGTCGCGCTCGGCCGGTCCCTGATCCGGCGCCCCCGGATCCTGCTGCTGGACGAACCCTTGACCAACCTGGACGCCAAGCTCCGGCACGAGATGCGCGCCGAGCTCAAGCGGCTGCACCGCCAGTTCGGCCTCACGATCGTCTATGCGACGCCCGACGAGCTCGAGGCGCTGTCGATGGGCGAGGAGATCGCCGTGCTGCGGGACGGCGGCGTGGTGCAGACCGGGACGCCGGACGAGCTCTATGAAGCGCCGCGCGACCTGTATGTGGCCGGCAAGATCGGCTCACCCGCCATGAATCTGATCAAGGGCACGCTGGCCCGCGACGGCACCGCCATCGAGTCCGCGATCGGCCCTCTGCCATTCACGCGCAAGCTGAGCACCGCCGAGGCGGGGGAAGCGGCCGTGGTGGGTATCCGGCCGAACGACATCCGCCTCGCGACGGGTGGCGAAGGCGGCGTGGCGGCGAGCATCGCCATGCTGGAGCCGTTGGGCGACGTCACCGTGATCTCGATGCAGACCCGCGGTGAGACGCTTCGGCTGGTGCTGCCGGAAGCGGCGGCTGCGGGCCTGCGGCCCGGTCAGCAGGCCTCGATCGTTCTCGATCCAAGAAAACTCCACGTCTTCCGGGCCTCGAACGGACAGGCAATGACCTGACGCCGGGGCCCGGACAAAAACAAGAATGCCGATAACACATGGGGAGGAGACCTGACGATGATGGCGACGACGAAGATCAAGGGTGTAATGGCGGCGGCGGGACTGGCCGCTTTGCTCATGACGGGTGGGGCCAGGTTGTCCCTGGCCGAAGAGGTCACGCTGTCGATGGCGGTGCCCGACTGGCCGCCGACACGCATCATGAAGAAATTCTTCGACGAGCAGTACAAGCCGAAGTCCGGCAACACCGTGAAGCTCGACGTCGACTTCATTCCCTGGCCCGATTTCTACACGCGTGTGAACGCCTCGCTTACATCCGGCGAGCAGAAATACAACTTCATCGTGTCGGATTCGCAGTGGCTGGGCGCCTTCGTCGAGGGCGGCTATTTCCGGAAGATCAACGATCTCCTGGATGCCGATCCCGATTTCAAGAAGGCGTTGATGGAGATCCATCCCAATCCGCTGAATGCCTACTCGACCTATCCCTACAAATCCGACAATTATTACGGCTTCCCGCAGTTCCCCGACGTGCTGGTCACCTTCGCGCGCAAGGACGTCATCTGCGACGAGACCGAGCAGAAGAACTTCATGGCGAAGTACCAGAAGAAGCTGCCCTGCACTGGTGAGGAACTCGACGCCATGACCTGGGACGATTTCAGGAACGTCGGCGAGTTCTTTCGGCGCAAGAAGGGCGAGATGCTGGCGGGCAAGCCCGCCGACGACGATTTCTACGGCATCGCCTTCCAGGCCGGGAAGACCTACGACTTCTCGTCCATGCAGATCAACGGGTTCATCTGGCAGATGGGCGGCGACATCTGGGACGAAACCCAGGTGCCCAAAGGCCAGGCGGAGGGCGTGGTGAATTCGCCGGCCGCGGTGAAGGCGCTCGAGACGTATCTGGGCCTGATCGAGTACATGCCGCCCGTGGCCAAGACCGGCACCATGGACATCTTCAAATCGAACGAGCTGTTCCGCGAAGGCAAGGTGGCCATGAACGTCAACTGGATCGGCCTGGGCGAAGCCGTGCTCGACCCGAAGACCTCGAAGGTCTCGGACAAGCTGGTGTTCGGCCTGATGCCGGGAACCATCGGTGCCGACGGCAAGATGGTCCGCTGGTCCAATATCGGGGGACAGCCCTTCGTGCTGACCACCTGGACGACCGACGCCCAGATCAAGGAGGCCGTGGAGTTCGTGAAGTGGTGGCTGTCGTCCGACATCCAGAACCAGTTCGCGGCAGCCGGCGGCCAGTCCGCGATCAAGTCCGTGTACATGGATCCCAAATATGTGGGCTACCGGCCATGGAACAGGGCCTGGGCTGCTTCGCTGGATTGGCAGAAGGACGTCTGGCACGTGCCGCAGTTCTACGAGCTGCTGACCCAGCAGCAGGATCAGTTCGATCTCGCGATCACCGGCAAGCAGGACGCCAAGACGACCTTGGACAACATCGCCAAGTTCCAGCAGAACCTGCTGACCGAAGCGGGCCTGATACAATGATCTGACGAAAGCTGCTGCCGCCGGTCTCCCGGGGCTGGCGGCAGCGGTCCCGAGCCGCGGCCGGGTGGCCGATCGGACGGCTCGACCGGACGCCGCGAGACGGGCCGGATTCGCCGAGACTGCGATCGAGAGCGCCATGTCAGTGACACCAACCATGTCGGCCCCCAGGGTCCGGACGTCGCCGGCATTTCTGGAGATCTCCGCCGACAACTGGCGGCTGGCGATAGCCGTAGGCATCGTCGTCACCGCGGCCGCCGTGGCGGCGCTGCCCCCGACCATCGCCTTCTGGATCGTCGGCGCCGCGGCGGCGCTGGTCGCCGCGGCGTTCGCGGTCAACGCCTATCGCCGCCGCTACTATGGGGGACTGCTGGTGGCGCCGGCCATCGCCGTGCTGTTCACGATGAACATCTTTCCGCTGCTGTGGTCGCTGGGGCTTTCGTTCTTCGCCTATCAGTCGAACCAGCAGTCGATCCGGTTCGTCGGGCTCGGCAATTACGTCAAGGTGCTCACCAACGACATCGCCGCGGCCGACAACTGGCATGCCCTGGTCAACACGGCGATGTTCGTCGTGCTCACGGTGGCGGCCCAGATGATCGTCGGCTTCCTGCTGGCCATGCTCTTCGCCAAGCAGTTCCCGCTGCGCAAGTATCTCCTGATCCTCGTATTGGCGCCGATGATGCTGTCGGTCGTCGCTTCGGGCGTGTTCTTCACCTATTACTACGACCCGACCTTCGGGATCCTCAGCTATGTGATGAACGGCATCGCCGACGGCCAGTTCATCCTGATGGACAGCAAGGCGGGCGCGGTCGGGGGGATCGTCTTCGCCGACGCCTGGATGTGGTCCCCCTTCGTGATGCTGCTGGTGCTGGCCGGGCTGGTGTCCGTGCCGAAGTATCTCTACGAGGCGGCCGCCATCGACCGCGTCTCCGCCTGGCGGCGCTTCTGGACCATCACCTTTCCCTATATCCGCGGGCTGCTGATGCTGGCGCTGCTGTTCCGCACCATCGAGGCGTTCAAGCTGGCCGACCTCGTCATCCTCCTGACCAAGGGCGGCAACGACACGATGACGATCTCGTACCACCTGATCCGCATCGCCAACGAGCAGAACAAGACCAGCGAGGGGGCGGCAATCTCCTACGTCATGCTGTTCATGGTGATCGTGCTCACCAACCTCTATCTCTATCTCGCCAATCGCAGGAACGGGGAGAGCTGACCATGGCCTCCGGACCGTCGATCTGGGAACGCATCGGTTTTCGCCGGAGCCACGGCGTCGCGGAGGCCGGCTGGGGGCGCACCCTGGTCGTGGCGGGCGTCAGCCTGGTCTACTTCCTGCCGGTGCTGTTCATCATCTTCACCGCGATCAAGCCGCAGGAGCTGGCGCTGTCGGTGCCGCCGACGCTGTCGCCGACCTCGCTGTTCGGCCTCATCCCCGACCGCTTCGTCTTCACCCCCACCCTGGAGAATTTCGGCTCGGTGTTCTCGCGCGTGATGACGGCCGGCGGGCAGCCGGAGGCGACCGGCTTCGACCGCTTCTTCTTCAACTCGATCGTGATCGCGTCGATCTCGGTCCTGCTCGCCCTCATCCTCGGCACGCTGGCGGCCTACGGCTTCTCGCGCTATCCGCTCAAGGGCAACGACACCTATCTCTTCATCATCCTGACCACGCGGATGCTGCCGGCCATCGTCGTCATCATTCCGGTGATCCTGATGCTCCGCGCCGTCGGCCTGTCCGGGTCCTATCCCGGCATCATCCTGCTCTACACCGCCTTCAACCTGGCTTTCACCATCTGGATGATGAAGAGCTTCTTCGACGAGCTCTCGACCGATGTCGAGGACGCCGCCCGCATCGACGGCTCGTCCGAGGTCAAGGTGTTCTGGAAGATCTGCCTGCCGCAGGTCGTCGCCGGCCTGGCCGCAACCTTCGTGTTCGGCCTGATCCTGACCTGGAACGAGTTCCTGTTCGCGCTGCTCCTGACCGGCCCCGACACGCGCACCGTGCCCGTGGCGATGAACCAGGCCGTCTCCTCCGGCGGCCGCGGCACCGACTGGACGCTGCTGGCCGCAATCGAGACGCTGTTCCTGATCCCGGTCTTCCTCGTCACCTTCTTCCTGCAGAACCACCTGCTGCGCGGCGTCACCTTCGGCACGGTCAGGAAATAGCGATGTCGACCATCGAGATCCGCGGGATCACCAAGGCATTCGGCTCGTTCGTCGCGGTCAGGGATGCCGACCTGTCGGTGGCGGCGGGCGAGGTCGTCTGCCTGCTCGGCCCGTCGGGCTGCGGCAAGACAACGACCCTGCGCATGATCGCGGGGCTGGAGCGGGCGACCGCAGGCGACATCGTGATCGCGGGGCAGCGCATGAACGAGTTGTCGCCGCAGAGGCGCAACATCGCCATGGTCTTCCAGTTCTATGCGCTGTATCCGGCGTTGACGGTCGGCGAGAACATCGCGATGCCGCTGCACCGCGAAGGCATCGGCAAGGCGGAGATCGCCGCCCGCGTCGGCAAGGTGGCCGACATCCTGCATCTGCGCGATGTCCTGGACCGGATGCCGGGACAGGTCTCCGAAGGGGAGAAGCAGCGCGTCGCCGTCGCGCGTGCCATCGTGCGCGATCCCAACTGCTTCCTGTTCGACGAGCCGCTGTCGCGGCTGGACGTGGAGCTGCGCCATGCCATGCGCGGGCAGATCAAGGCGGTGCTGTCGAACCTGTCCAAGGCCACGGTCATCGTCACCCACGACCAGCTCGAAGCCCTGACCATGGCGGATCGGATCGCGATCATGCGCGACGGGATGATCGAGCAGGTGGGCAGCCCGCACGAGGTCTTCGCCAAGCCCGCCAACGTCTTCGTCGCCAGCTTCATCGGCACGCCGCAGATGAATCTGATCGAGGCGGAGCTGAAGGGCTATGGCGGCGGCAAGGCGACGGTCACCTTCGACCAGCAGGACGTCGATCTCCCCGCGAACCCTGCCGTCGCGGCCCTGGGGCCGGGACGGGTCACGGTCGGCGTGCGCCCGCGCGCCTTCACCGTCGTGCCCCAGGACACCGCCGGCACGATCGATGCGGTGACCGAGCTGATCGAGCCGATGGGCGCCGAGACGCTCATCCATGCGCGGACCAAGGCCGGCGGCGACATCCGGGTGGTCGTTCCGCGCGACAGGAAGGTCAAGGTCGGCGAGCCGCTCCACCTGATTCCGGATCCCATGCAGACCCACATCTTCGCCGCGGACGGCAAGGCGGTCCGGGCATGAGCCGGCATGATCGAGGCAATGGCGGGCTGTCGTCCGCAGGCGCGCGCAGGCTGGAATATGTGATCATCGGGCTCGGCGTCGTGGCGCTGCTGCTGATCTTCCAGCCCTTCAATATCGCGCTGTTCACGGCCGGGGGCGTCATCGTCGTCGTGGCGGCGCTGGCGAACAACCTGCTGCCGCTGGCGCAGCCCGGCGTCCCGAAACGGTCCGTGGTGAAGGCGGCGATGATCGTCGCCATGATCTTCTGTCTCGTCCTGCTGGTCGCGATCGCCGCCGCGCATCTCTACGGCCAGTTCTTCCTGAAGCCGCCGGATCCCAGCACCGTCAGCGGCAAGGCCCAGCTGAGCGCCAAGCCCTGGTACATGCACGGCTTCACCTGGACGGTCGCGGCCATCGCCTGCGTCCTGGCCTTCGCGCTGGTGCTGCAGGGCCGCTGGCGGGCCGGACGCGAAGCAGGATCCGGCGAGCACAATCCTTCGACATCTCCAGGGGAGTGAAAAATGAGCCATCGCGATCACGCCGCCGCCGTCCACCGGATGCAGCAGCTGATGTCCACATCTCCGGTTCCGTCCATCTCCACCGAGCTGCTGGCGACGGCAGACGGCGAGCTGAACCGGGAGCTCAACAGCTTCCTGTTCGACCCGCCCTCCGATCCGAACCTGCTCAAGGGCAAGCGGATCGCCATCTGCTGCACCAACGGCGTGGAGGAGGTGGAGATCCTGGGCGCCCATCGCTGGCTGACGGAGCATGGGGCCACGGTCCACATCGTCTCGCCGCGCCTCGGCGAATTCGATCCGACGCTGGGCTTGCGCTTCCCGCCGCAATGCGCCACCCACGTCCTCGCCATCCGCCTGATGGAGAACGCGGGCTGGCTGAAGATCGACCGCTACACCGACGAGGCGAAGGCCGCGGATTACGATGCCGTCCTGCTGCCCGGCGGCTGCTGGAACCCCGATGCGCTGCGCATGGACAAGCACGCCTTGGCCTTCGTGCGCGGCATGTATGAGTCCGGCAAGCCGACGACCGCGATCTGCCATGGTCAATGGGTGATGGTCAGCGCCAAACTCCTCAAGGGCAAGCGCGCCACCGCCGTGTGGAACATCCAGATCGACCTCGAGAATGCCGGCGCCGTGGTTCTCGACGAACCCTGCGTGGTCGACGGCAACCTGATCACCGCGCGCTTCCCCTACGACCTGCCGCGGCTGGTCCAGGCCATGGTGCAGCAGCTGCTGGCCGCGACGGGCCAGGCATCGGCGGCGCAGTGAGCGTCTGATCTCGCCTGAGATGTCCGGGCTGGCGCAGGCCGCCGGCGGAGGGAGGAGGGGGCATGAAGTACGGCTTCAACCTGCTGCTCTGGACGGGACACGTCACCGACGAGCATGCGCCCCTGCTGAAGGCGCTCCGGGAGACGGGGTATGACAGCATCGAGGTCCCGGTCTTCGAGGGCACGCCCGACGACTATGCCAGGCTCGGGGAGCGGCTTGCGGCGCTGGGCTTCGACGTCACGGCCGTGAGCGTGCTGGGGCCAGGGCACAACTGCCTTTCGAACGATGCGGCGGAGCGGGAGGCCGCGCTGGACCGGGCGAGATGGGTCGTCGACTGCACCAGGGCGCTCGGGGGGGCGATCGTCGCCGGCCCGATGCACTCCCAGCTCGGGCATTTCACAGGCCATGGCCCCTCGGCCGAGGAGCGCCGGCGCGGCATCGAATTCAGCCGTCGCGCCGGCGACCATGCCCAGCGGCACGGCATTCGCTTCGCCCTCGAGGCGCTGAACCGCTTCGAATGCTACTTCCTCAACACGATGGAGCAGCTGGCCGACTATCTGGACGAGGTCGACCATCCTGCCGTGAAGGGGATGTACGACACCTTCCACGCCAATATCGAGGAGAAGGACCCGGTCGCCGCCATCGGCACGATCAGCCGCCACATGATCCATGTCCATGTCTCGGAGAACGACCGCGGCACGCCGGGCAGGGGTCATGTGCCATGGGGCCTTACCTATCAGGCGCTGCGGGCCGCGGGATATGACGGCAGGCTGACGATCGAGGCCTTCGGCCGCGGCGTCCCGGCGCTCGCCGCCGCCACCCGCGTGTGGCGCGACTTCTTCCCCAATGAGGAAGACGTCTACCGGTACGGCTTCACGCATATGACGCGAGGCTGGGCCGATGTGGGTGCCGATCGATCGGATCGATAGGCCTCATCCCCGCAGGCGCAGGCGCATGACGATGTCCTGATCATGGTTGCCGAAGCCGCGGCCGAAGATGTTGAGGCCACCCGGGTGCTCGGCCTTCTCATCGATGCCGATCCGGAGGCGGATCGCGTGATGGTCGTTCAGGCGAAGCTGGTCCAGCGTCACGTCGGAGGCAAGGCTGCCGTCGACGAAGGCCCCTTCGTCGGTGACGCGCCAGGTGACGAGCTTGCCGTATTGCGAGCCGGCGAGCTTCCACCACCGCGGCGTATAGCGGCCGCGGATGTCGCCGTAGTCGCCCGGCGACGTCCAGGTCGCGACGGCGACATGGTTGATCCACAGCGTGATGTCGGACGGCCAGTCGCTGTTGGTGCCGGGCACTTCCGACGACAGCTCCATGGTGATTTCGAGCTGTTCGATCGCCTTTCCGACCACCTTGGCGTTGTTGGGAAACTTGTATTCGACGAAGCCCCGGCCGAACCAGATCAGGGATGCCTTCATCCGGTTCGGATCGAGGAAATGGTCGGGGACGTCGAGAAGGCCCAGCACGCCGTCCGTCGAGCACAGCCCGCAGGGCGCGCTGACCTCGCAGGTCGTGTAGAGGCCGATCGGCATCGCGACCTCGATGACCCGGTCGTCCTGCAGCGCATCCGGATCGTCGAGCCGCACCGTGATCTCGTCATAGAGGGCGGAGCAGACCTTCTGCTGTCCCTTGCTCGCCTTCACGGCCTCGGTGCGGATCAGCTCGGCCCGCTCCAGCTTCTGCACGTTGATCGCCACCGTGGACTGCGGCAGCTCCAGCTCGCTGCTGATCTGGTTGACGTTCAACGGCCCGCGCTGCCGGAGAAGCCTGAGCATGGTCAGCCTGACGGGGGAGGCCAGCGCTTCCAGCGCCTCGCTGCCGTCACCGGCCATCAATGTCAGCAAGCGGCGCTGCGGGACATCCATCGCACGATCATCCTTCGGGAGAGCTGGACACCGTAACTCAAAGTTAATATCAGTGATAATGATATATATCAAAATGATTGACGCATAGATTGAATGGCGCTTCACTCCTGGCGAGCCGGCCGCAGAACCGGTCAGAAAGGGAGAGCCCATGAGCGCCATCAAGTTGCTCGTGCTCGCCTTGGCGAGCCTCATCGCAAGCACTGTCGCGGCATTTGCCCAAGCCACGATCTCGGAGCTGCCGCGCCGGGAGATGCTGATCCTCGAAACCCCCGAAGGGACGATCAAGAATCCCGGCTGGTTCAACATCTGGGCCATCAACGCCGGTGGACAGTCCACCGGCCTGCATCAGCTCGCCCTCGACACGCTCTGGTACATCGATCCGGAGCGCGGCCTCGACGGGTCCTGGGAAAACTCCCTGGCGGCCGAGAAGCCGATCTACAATGCCGACTTCACTGAGATGACCGTGAAGCTGCGGCCCGGGATCTACTGGAGCGACGGCGTCGAGTTCACCGCCGACGATCTCGTCTACACCGTCGAGACGCAGATCAAGACCCCGGGGATGCGCTGGAGCGCCCTGCTGTCGCTCAATGTCGACAGCGTGCAGAAGGTCGATGCCCAGACGGTGGTCTTCAAGCTGAAGAAGCCGAATTCGCGCTTCCATGCGCTGTTCACGGTGCGCTTCAACGCCATCTGGATGATGCCGAAGCATGTCTTCGAGAAGGCGCCCGATCCGCTGCGGTTTGACTTCAACAAGCCGGTTTCTCTCGGGGCCTATACGCTCAACAGCTATGATCCGAACGGCAAGTGGTTCGTCTGGCAACGACGTGACGATTGGCAGCGCACCACGCTCGGCCGCCACGGCCAGCCTGGTCCGAAATACATCGCCTATGTCGACCCCGGCCCGCCGGACAAGCGCGTGATCGCGCAGCTCAATCACGACCTCGACGTCATTCATGACGTCGCGCCGGAGGGGATGTTCACCCTGGCCAAGCAGTCGAAGTCGCTGAAGACCTGGTTCAAGGGCTTCCCCTTCGGCCACCCGGACCCGACCCTGCCGGCCGTGATCTTCAACCTGCAGAATCCGACCTTCCAGAACCGCGACCTGCGCTGGGCGCTGGCCCTGCTGATCGACATCCGGGCCGTCGCGATGGCGTCGTACCGCGGCGCGGCAACGATCTCGGCCATCGCCGTCCCGCCGACCGGCACGCATCCGGATGACTATCACAAGCCGCTGCAGGACTGGCTGGCCGGCTTCGAGCTCGATACGGGCAAGGAGAAGATCAAGCCCTATGATCCGACCGTGGGGCAGCAGATCGCGACGATGCTGCGCCCGTCGATGGGGGATCAGATTCCGACCGACCCGGCCGAGATCGCGCGCTCCTTCGGCTATGGCTGGTGGAAGCCGAATCCCGTGGCAGCCGCCGAGTTGCTCGAACGTGCGGGCTTTTCCAAGCGCGGCAACGCCTGGCACACGCCGGATGGCAAACCCTTCGCGGTCAGGATCATGGTCGAGGGCGAGACTCGGCCGGTGATGACGCGGGCCGGAACCATGATCGCCCAGCAATGGCGGCAGTTCGGCATCGACGCCAAGATCGACGTCGCGCAGGGCACGAACATGCTGGACCGGCGCGGCGCCGGCGATTTCGACACCTTCATCGGCTGGAGTGTCGAGACCTATGGCGGCCACCCCGATCTCGCCTTCTTCCTCGACAGCTGGCATTCCCAGTTCGTGGCGCCCGCGGGCAAGACCCAGTCGCCGCGCAACTGGCAGCGCCTGGCCAGCCCGGAGCTCGACAAGCTGATCGAGCAGATCCGCACCGTGTCCTTCGAGGATCCGAAGACGGTCGAACTCGGGCGCGACTACGCCAAGTTCATGGTCCGCGAGATGCCGATCATCCCGCTGATGGCCTACAACGTCTTCACGGCCATGGACGAGACTTACTGGACCGGCTTTCCGACGGCCGAGGATCCCTACACCAATCCGGTGCCGAACTGGGGCAATTCGCGCCTGATGATGGTGCGGCTGAAGCCGACCCAGCCCTGATCCCTGCGAAAGCCGCGCGGCGTCCGGACGGCCGGGCGCCGCGGGCAACCCGAGGGCCGGAGACATGAAGCCCTTTCTTGCCTATCTCGCCAAGCGGCTGCTGCAGTTCGCGCTTGTCGTCTTCATCGGCGTGAACATCACCTATGTCATCACGCATGCGACGCCGATCGACCCGGTCGAGCAGAGCGTGTCCGCGGCGACCTCCTTCGGCGTCACCAGCCCCGAGGCGATCGAGATGATGCGGGCCTCGCTGCGCGAGCTCTATGGCCTCGAGGGATCGCCGGTCGAGCAGTACCTGTCGTTCTGGCGGCGGGTCGTCGTCGGCGATTTCGGCCCGTCCCTGTCCGCCTTCCCGACCCCGGTCTCCACCCTGATCTGGCGGGCCATGCCCTGGACGGTCGGGCTGCTTCTCGTCTCCACCCTCATGACCTGGATCATCGGCAACCTGATCGGCGGGCTCGCCGGCTACTACCGGCGGAATCGCCTGCTCAAGCTGGCCGGGATCGTGTCGATGGGGGTCCATCCGATTCCGTACTACATCGTCGCCTTCGTCCTCCTGATCGTGTTCGGCTTCGTCTGGCCGGTGCTGCCGATCACCGGCGGCGCCAGCATGAACGTCAATCGCGAGGACGGCTTCGGCTTCGCCCTGGACGTGCTGGTGCATTCCATTCTGCCCAGCCTGTCGCTGATGGCGGTCGGCATCGGCGGATGGTTCATGGGCATGCGGGCGCTGGTGTCCAACATCGTGACCGAGGACTACGTCACCTATGCCGAGCTGGCCGGCGTCGGCCGCCGCCGGATCCTCGGCTCCTATGTCATGCGCAACGCGCTGGGGCCGCAGGTCACCGGCCTCGCGCTCCAGCTCGGCGCGATCTTCAACGGCGCCATCATCACCGAGCAGGTGTTCGGCTACCCTGGCCTCGGCTCGCTGCTGATCAGCGGGGTGCATGCCGGTGACTACAGCCTGGTGCTCGGCATCACCTCGGTGTCGATCATCGCGGTCTCGGCCGCGGTGCTGGTGATCGACCTCCTGTTTCCGCTGATCGATCCCCGCGTGGAGGTCCGCTGATGCAGTTCCTCGCCATCCTCCGGGACCTCGTCCGCTACAATTTCGAATTCGCCGCGGGCCTGGTCCTGGTGGGGCTGGTGGGGGTGATGGCGCTGCTGTCCTTCGTGTCGCCATACCCGCCGCTCGACGTCTATGTGGTCGCGCCGGACGTCCCCCCGTCATGGGATTACTTCTTCGGCACGACCTCGCGGGGGCAGGACGTGTTCTGGCAGCTCACCCTCGCGATCCGCAACACGCTCACCTTCGGCATCGTGGTCGCGGTGCTCAGCCGGATCATCGCGCTCGTTGTCGGGCTCGTCGCCGGCTACAAGGGCGGATGGGTCGACCGGGTGCTGATGTCGATCAACGACACCTTCGTCGTCATCCCGCTGTTCCCGATCCTCGTGCTGTTCTATTTCATCATGCGCGACGCGATGAGCTGGGCCATGCTCGCGCTGATCACCGCAGCACTCGGCTGGGCCTATGACGCGCGGCTGATCCGCGCCATGGCGATGAGCCTGCGGACCCGCGAATTCACCCACCAGGCATACTTCTCGGGCGCGAGCACCGGCCGGATCCTGGTGCAGGAGCACCTGCCCTTCGTCCTGCCGATCGTGTTCTCGACGACGATGAACAACATCAACTGGTCGATCGGCATCGAGGTGACGCTGTCGGTGCTCGGCTTCACCGACATCAACACGCCGACCGTGGGCGGCATGATCTACTGGGCCAACCAGCACACGGCGCTCGTCGCCGGCGTGTGGTGGTGGATCGCCTTTCCGGTGGCCCTGGTGGTCATGCTCTTCGTCGGGCTGTTCCTGCTCGCGATCTCCATGAACGAATACATCGATCCGCGCAGCCGGCTCGCGCGCATGGGGGGCGGCGCATGAGCCTGGCACCGCTGCTCCAGGTCTCTGGCCTCAAGGCCTATTACCAGATGCGGTTCTTCGGCGTGACCCGAGAGGTGCGCGCCGTCGACGATGTCACCTTCGCCATCCGCCGCAACGAGATCTATGGGCTGGCCGGGGAATCCAGCTCCGGCAAGACCACGCTGATCAAGACGATCGCGCGCGCGATCCGCCCGCCGCTGAACGTCGTCGGCGGCTCCGTCACCTTCGATTTCAAGGACGGCCGCCGGGACGTCTACGCGATGTCCCCGGACCAGCTCGACGCGATCCGATGGAGCCGGCTGTCCTATGTCAGCCAGGGCTCGATGAATGTGCTCAACCCGGTGCGACGGATCCGGCACAGCTTCGTCGACTTCGCCGCGCGGCACCTCGGCGGCACCCGGCAGGCCTTCTTCGACGCGGTCTCGGCCCATCTGCGGCGGCTGTCCCTCGACCCGAAGGTGCTCGACGCGTATCCGCACGAGATGTCGGGCGGCATGCGCCAGCGCCTGACCATCGCGCTCGCCACCATCTGCCGGCCCGAATTCATCATCGCCGACGAACCGACCACAGCGCTGGACGTCATCGTGCAGAAGGGCGTGCTGGCCATGCTGCGCGAGGTCCAGCAGGAGATGGGCTCGTCCATCCTGTTCGTCACCCACGACATGGCGGTGCATGCCAATCTCGCGGACCGGCTCGGCATCATGTATGCCGGCCGCCTGGTGGAGGAGGGGCCGACCGCCCAGGTCTTCCAGCGCCCGCTCCACCCCTATACGGCGCATCTCATCTCCAGCCTGCCCCGGCTCGGGGACGATGTCAGGAAGACCGGCCTGCCGGGGGCGCCGCCGAACCTTGCCGACCCGCCGGCGGGCTGCCGCTTCCATCCCCGCTGTCCGCTGGCGGTGGCGCGTTGCCGCGAGGTGGCGCCGGCGCTGGAGGAGCTCGAGCCGGGGCATCGCGTCGCCTGCCACGTCGCCAAGGCCAGGGCCAGCGGAGCGGTCCTGTCATGACGACCCTTCTCGAGATCCGGCAGGTCAGCAAGACCTTCAGGTCCGGAGGGCTGTTCGGGCGCCATGTCGTGCAGGCCGTCGACAGTGTCGATTTCGCCCTGGCCAGCGAGCGGCCGGAGATCTTCACCATCATCGGCGAGTCCGGCTCGGGCAAGTCGACGCTGGCGCGGATGATCCTGAACAGCGTGTCGCCGAGCGGGGGATCGATCCTGTTTCGCGGCCGCGATCTCGCGGCCATCCGCACACGCCGCGACCGGCTGGCCTTCATGGCCGAGGTCCAGCCGGTGTTCCAGAACCCCTTCGAGGCATTCAACCCGCTGAAGCGGCTCGATCGCTACCTGTTCATGGCGGCGCGCCGCTTCTGCGGCGCCAGGACGCGCGATGAGGTCGAGGCCCGGGCGGACGCGGCCCTGCGCAAGGTCGGGCTCTCGCTCGCCGAGGTCCGCGGCCGGTTCCCGCACGAGATGTCGGGCGGGCAGCTGCAGCGCGTCGCGATCGCCCGCGCGCTGGTGCCCGAGCCGGCGCTGGTGGTGGCGGACGAGCCGGTCTCGATGATCGACGCCTCGCTGCGCATGACCATCGTCAACATGTTCCGGACGCTGCGCGACGAGTTCGGCGTCTCGATCATCTACATCACCCACGACCTCGCCACCGCCTACACCATCAGCGACCGGCTGATCATCATGGAGAAGGGCAGGGTGGTGGAGGGCGGGCCGGCCCGCGCCGTGCTCGATGCTCCGAGCCATCCCTATTCCATCCGATTGCTGCAGGCGGTGCTGCCCATCGGCAACGCCTGGCGCGACGAGCGCCCCGCCGAACCCAGGCCCCAGCCGGCGGCCTGACCGTCTCCCCGTCTCTCCCGGAGTTTCCCATGCAGACCGTCAAGGTTTCCATCGACCGCAGCTTTGCCATCGGCGAGACCGACGCTCGTCTGTTCGGCGCCTTCGTCGAGCATCTCGGACGCTGCGTGTATGGCGGTCTCTACGAGCCGGGGCATCCGAGCGCCGATGCCAAGGGATTCCGCGGCGACGTGCTCGGGCTGGTGCGCGAGTTGGCGCCGACCATCATGCGGTATCCGGGCGGCAACTTCGTCTCCGGCTACAATTGGGAGGACGGCGTCGGGCCGGCGGACAAACGTCCACGCCGGCTCGACCTCGCCTGGATGTCGAAGGAAACCAACGCCTTCGGCACCAATGAGTTCATCGACTGGTGCCGGGCGGCCGGCATCGAGCCGATGCTCGCGGTCAATCTCGGCACGCGCGACGGCGATGCCGCGCGGCGGCTCGTCGAATACTGCAACTTCCCCGGCGGGACCGAGCTGTCCGATCTGCGGCGCGCCCATGGGTGGCCGGAGCCGCACGGCATCAAGTTCTGGTGCCTCGGCAACGAGATGGACGGCCCGTGGCAGATGGAGACCAAGACCGCCGAGGAATACGGCCGCAAGGCCACCGAGGCCGCCAAGATGATGAAATGGGTCGATCCCTCGATCGAGCTTGCCGCCTGCGGCTCGTCCGGCCGCACCATGCCGACCTTCGGCACCTGGGAAGACACGGTGCTCGAGCACACCTTCGACCATGTCGAGTACATCTCGCTGCACACCTATCTCAACGACTATGCCGGGGACACGGAGGCCTTCCTCGCCAGCCCCGACCTGATGGACTCCTTCATCGACGAGGTCGTGGCCATCGTCGATGCGGTCGCCGCGCGGCGGCGGTCGTCCAAGCGCATCATGCTCAGCTTCGACGAATGGAATGTCTGGTACCGCACGCGCCGCCGCAGCGAAGGCCGGACCAAGCTCGGCTGGCCGGTGGCGCCGGAGATCCTCGAGGAAATCTATAACATGAAGGACGCGCTGGCCTTCGGCGGGGCCTGTATCTCGCTGCTCAATCACGCCGACCGGGTGCGCAGTGCCTGCCTCGCGCAGCTGGTGAACGCCATCGCGCCGATCATGACCGAAACCGGCGGGCCGGCATGGCGGCAGACGATCTTTCATCCCTTCGCGCATTTCAGCAATTTCGGCCGCGGCCGGGTCCTGCGCGCGGAGGTGGCCTCGCCGACCTACTCCGCCACTTACCACGATCCGCGCGGCACCGCCGATCTGGCCTTTCCATTGCCGGCCGTGCCCTATGTCAAGCTCGCCGCCGTCCATGACGAAGCGGGGCGGACCGTGACCCTCTTCGTGCTCAACCGCCATCTCGACCAATCGGCCCCGGTCGAAATCGACACGCGCGGTTTCGGCGCCCTCGAACTGAGCGAGGCGCTGGAGATGCGCGACGACGATCTCTCCGCCGCCAACACCAGAGAGTCGCCGGACCGCGTCAGGCCTCGCGCGCTGGACGGTGTGCGCGTCGAGGGCGGACGGCTGTCGGCGACGCTCGGGCCTGCGTCCTGGAACGTGATCAGGCTGGCGGCCGCGGCGTGACCATGGGGGGTAGCGGCAATTACCCCGATGTCGAGCGGATCAGGGTCGTTCTTGCCGAGGCCAGATGGGCTCTGCAGGCGACCTCTCGACGCAGCGAAGCGGCCGAAGCCGTCCCGCCTGCTCAGTGCTTGCACGGAAAGAAAAAGGGCCTAGCCGTTGCCGGCTAGGCCCTCTCATTTGGTGGAGCCAAGGAGGATCGAACTCCTGACCTCTACAATGCCATTGTAGCGCTCTCCCAGCTGAGCTATGGCCCCGAAACTCTGGGCGACGCACCGTCCGGGTGTTTTCCGGGGGGCGTCGGCGGGGGCGGATCTTATTCATCCGCCCCGCCTATGCAAGAGGTTTTTTTACGGGATTCTTTCAGGCCCCGCGATCAGCGGTTCCGCTCCTCGCCATCGTCCTCGATTTCGACGTCGACATCCTCCTCGCCGAGGTCGTCGGCGTCCTCGATCAGGACGTCCTCATCCTCGACGAGTTCCTCCTCGGCGTCGAACTCGTCGGCCGGAGCCTTGTCCTTGACCGGGATGTCCTCTTCCTCCTCGACCAAGGTCTCGTCGAGGTCGCCCTCGTCGATCACCTCGACCTCCTCGGCCGCCTCGTCGTCCTCGCCGCCCTCCTCGGTCTCGGTCTCGTCCAGCGCGTCGCTGTCCTCGTCCTTGACGGCGCGCACCTTCTCGACCGGCTCATCGACGATGATGGACCGCGACCGGCGCGACTTCAGGAAGGCTTCCGGGTCGTACTCGGTGCCGCATTTCGGGCAGATGATCGGGTCTCGCTGCAGATCGTAGTAGCGGGCCCCGCAATTGTGGCAGATGCGCTTGGCGCCCCATTCAGGCTTCGCCACGCCGGCCCTCCTCGGGTCATGTCGGGATAGAGGGCGCCATCTGCCACGCAGAATGCCGGCTGTCAAAAACAAAACGTCATCGATCCGGCCGGTCGCCGTTCCACCGCCGTCCCGGCCATGCTATCAGCCCGCGGGTTCGACAGTTCTCGCCCCGGGGTGCAACCCGGGGCCGGTGATGGGGATGGTCGCCTTGCATCTCGTGATTTCGCGCCCGTCCGGCGCCCCGGGCCCGGCGGCATGACCGTCATCGCCATCGACGGCACCGCCGCGTCGGGCAAGGGCACGCTGGCCCGCCGTCTGGCCGCGGCCTACGGCTTCGATCATCTCGACACCGGCCTGCTGTACCGCGCCGTCGCCGTCGCCGTGCTGCGCGCCGGCGGCGATCCGGACGACCCGGTCGCCGGCCTCGCCGCGGTGCTGGCGCTGGATCCCGCGGGGCTCGGCGACCCGGATCTGCGCGGCGACGCCGCGGCCCAGGCGGCCAGCCGGGTGTCCGCCATCCCCGGCGTGCGCACCGCGCTGCTCGACTTCCAGCGCCGCTTCGCCGCGCGCTCGCCGGGGGCCGTGCTCGACGGCCGCGACATCGGCACCGTGATCTGTCCGGACGCCCCGGCCAAGATCTTCGTCACCGCCACGCTGGAGACCCGCGCCGCGCGCCGGTGGAAGGAGTTGCGGGACCGCGGCCACCAGTCTATATACGACGAGGTCCTCGACGACCTGAGACAGAGAGACGAGCGCGATCGTCGCCGCGCCGTGGCCCCCTTGGTCCCGGCGAGCGACGCTTTTCTGTTGGATACTAGCCAGCTGACGGCGGACCAGGTGTTCGATCAGGCGCTGGCTTATGTGTCCCGGCGGATCGGCCCACCGCGCGCTGTCTGACCCTCGGGCCGTCGTCGATCGAATGCTGGAGATGCGGGCATCGGGCCCGGCCCGGCCATCGCGCTCTCCCAGGCGGGACGACCCGCCGGCGCGACGACCGGTTTGTCTCTAACGGGAGTTTTCATGGCTACTAGTTCCGCCGCCGTCAAATCGACCGAGAGGGAAAGCTTCGCTGCCCTTCTCGAGGAGTCGCTCGGCCAGTCCGAGAGCTTCGAGGGTACCGTCGTCAAGGGCCGGGTGATCTCGGTCGACAACGACATGGTGCTGATCGATGTGGGGCTGAAGTCCGAGGGGCGCGTGGCGCTCAAGGAATTCGCCGTTCCGGGCCAGCAGGTCGAGCTCGTCCCGGGGGACACCGTCGAGGTGTTCATCGAGCGCATGGAGGACAAGAACGGCGAAGCCGTCCTGTCCCGCGAGAAGGCCAAGCGTGAAGAGGCCTGGACCGCGCTCGAGAAGTCGTTCACCGATCAGCTGCGCGTCACCGGCGTGATCTTCGGCAAGGTCAAGGGCGGCTTCACCGTCGACCTGAACGGCGCCGTCGCCTTCCTGCCGGGCAGCCAGGTCGACATCCGGCCGGTGCGCGACATCAGCCCGCTGATGGGCACGCCGCAGCCGTTCCAGATCCTCAAGATGGACCGCTCGCGCGGCAACATCGTGGTGTCGCGTCGTGCCGTGCTCGAGGAGAGCCGCGCCGAGGCCCGCTCCGAGCTGGTCGCGAACCTCAAGGAGGGCCAGGTCCTCGAGGGCGTGGTCAAGAACATCACCGACTACGGCGCCTTCGTCGATCTCGGCGGCGTCGATGGCCTGCTGCACGTCACCGACATCGCGTGGCGCCGCATCAACCACCCGTCCGAGGCGCTGCAGATCGGCCAGGCCGTCAAGGTCCAGGTCGTGCGCTTCAACCCGGAGACCCAGCGCATCAGCCTCGGCATGAAGCAGCTCGAGGCCGATCCGTGGGAGGGCGTGGTCGCCAAGTACCCGGCGGGTGCCCGCTTCCGCGGCCGCGTGACCAACATCACCGACTACGGCGCCTTCGTCGAGCTGGAGCCGGGCATCGAAGGCCTGGTCCATGTCTCGGAGATGAGCTGGACCAAGAAGAACGTCCATCCGGGCAAGATCGTCTCCACCTCCCAGGAGGTCGAGGTGATGGTGCTCGACGTCGATCCGGTGAAGCGCCGCATCAGCCTCGGGCTGAAGCAGTGCCTGCCGAACCCGTGGGAGGTGTTCGCCGAGAAGTACCCGGCCGGCACCGAGCTCGAGGGCGAGGTCAAGAACATCACCGAATTCGGTCTGTTCGTCGGCCTGCCGGGCGAGATCGACGGCATGGTTCACCTCTCCGACATCGCCTGGGACCGTCCCGGCGAAGAGGCGATCCAGGAGTTCAAGAAGGGCGACCAGGTCAAGGTCAAGGTCCTCGACGTCGACGTCGAGAAGGAGCGCATCAGCCTCGGCATGAAGCAGCTCACCGAGGACACCTTCGAGAAGGCGGCCAGCACCGGCGGCCTGCGCAAGGGTGAGGTCGTCACCGGCACGGTCACGGAAGTGAACGACGGCGGTGTCGAGGTCTCGGTCGGCGACGGCCTGATCGGCTTCATCCGCAAGTCCGACCTGTCGCGCGACCGGTCGGAGCAGCGGCCGGACCGCTTCTCGGTCGGCGACAAGCTCGACGCCAAGGTGATGCAGGTCGACCGCGCCGCCCGCAAGGTCTCGCTCTCGATCAAGGCCAAGGAGGTCGAGGAAGAGAAGCAGGCGATGGCGGAGTACGGCTCGTCCGACTCGGGCGCCTCGCTCGGCGACATCCTCGGCGCCGCCCTGCGCCGGGCCCGCGAGAACACGACCGAAGAGAAGTAAGCTTAGGCTTCACGGCCTTTGCCGGGCCCGCCTCCGCAAGGAGGCGGGCCTTTCTTTTGGGGGTTCGCGCCTGGCCAGTCCACGCCTTTCATCCTCCCCCTCCCCTCGCGGGAGGGGGTTGGGGGAGGGGGTGTCGATCGAAGGGCGCCGGCATGGGATGTTCCGGGGTCGGCGCCAGTCTGTGGCGATCCTTCGACTTTCGCTTTGGCGGCGCCAAACCCCTCCCCCTGCCCCCTCCCGCAAGGGGAGGGGGAGAGTGAAAAGAGGGCAGCAGGCGCTCCGATCCGCGGGAGAGGCAAACCAAAAGGGCTTCGACCAATCCGGCCATTGACAACCGGCCTCCAGAAGCCGAGGGACGGGGCGGGGGGAGAGAAAGCGCCGGTTCCGATTCCGAAAGGCCCCCTCATGAGCGCAGCCGCGACCTCCCGATCGAAGGCGATGGCCGTCCTCCGCGTCTCCAGCGGCAACTTCCTGGAGATGTACGACTTCATGGTCTACGGCTATTACGCCGCCTACATCGCCAAGGTGTTCTTCCCGACCGACAGCGAGTTCGCCTCGCTGATGCTGTCGCTCGGCACCTTCGGGGCCGGGTTCCTGATGCGGCCGCTCGGCGCCCTGGTGCTCGGCGCCTATATCGACCGGCACGGACGACGCGCCGGCCTGCTGCTGACGCTCGGGCTAATGGCGGTCGGCACCCTGACCATCGGCCTGCTGCCGGGCTACGAGACCCTGGGCATCCTGGCGCCGATCCTGGTCCTGCTCGGCCGGCTGCTGCAGGGCTTCTCGGCGGGGGTCGAGCTCGGCGGCGTCTCGGTCTACCTGGCCGAGATCGCGACGCCGGGGAACAAGGGCTTCTATACCGCCTGGCAGTCGGGCAGCCAGCAGGTCGCGGTGATCGTCGCCGCCCTGCTCGGCGTGCTGCTCAGCACGCTGCTGCCGCCGGATCAGGTCGCCCTGTGGGGCTGGCGGGTGCCGCTCCTGGTCGGCTGCCTGATCGTGCCGCTGATCTTCCTGCTGCGCCGCTCGCTGCAGGAGACCGAGGCCTTCCAGGCCCGGGCGCACCGCCGTCCGACCGTGTCGCAGATCATGCGCTCGCTGGCCGACAACTGGGCCATCGTCCTGCTCGGCATGATGCTGGTGACGATGACCACGGTCAGCTTCTACCTGATCACCGCCTACACCCCGACCTTCGGCAACCAGGCGCTGCACCTGGCCAGCATCGACAGCCTGGTGGTGACGCTGTGCGTCGGCATCACCAACCTGATCTGGCTGCCGCTCTCGGGCGCCTTGTCCGACCGGATCGGCCGCACGCCGATCCTGGTCGCCTGCACCGTGCTGATGCTGGTCACCGCCTATCCGGCGATGCTGTGGCTGGTCGACGCCCCGTCCTTCGGCCGGCTGCTGGAGGTCGAGCTCTGGCTGTCCTTCCTCTATGGCAGCTACAACGGCGCCATGATCCCGTTCCTGACCGAGATCATGCCGGAGGATGTGCGCACCAGCGGCTTCTCGCTGGCCTACAGCCTGGCCACCGCGACCTTCGGCGGCTTCACCCCCGCGGTCTGCACCTGGCTGATCCACGCCACCGGCAATTCGGCCATGCCGGGGCTGTGGGTGTCCTTCGCCGCGCTGTGCGGCCTGGCCGCGACTCTGCTGGTGGCCCGCGGCCGCCGCGGCATGGCCCCGGAGATGCGACCGGCGGAGTGATCTCCCGGGCCGGAAATCCCTTTGTCCAGAAGCACTTGCCCTTGCTTTCGCGCGGCCGTGCTGGCACCATCCCGGCTGCCGTCAACTCAAGCGAGGCGACGCGGCTGTGACCCGTGTCGACAAAAAGGCGGCGGACAGGGATTCGGGAGACATGACGAAGTCCGAGCTGATCATGCGGCTTGCCGAGCGCAATCCGCACCTCTACCAACGCGACGTAGAGCGCATCGTCACCACCATCTTCGACCGGATCACGGCGGCCCTGGCGGAGGGCCAAAGGGTCGAGCTCCGCGGCTTCGGCGCCTTCTCGGTGAAGCGCCGCGACGCCCGCACCGGGCGCAACCCGCGCACCGGCGTGGCGGTCGACGTGTCGGAGAAGCTGGTGCCGTTCTTCAAGACCGGCAAGCAGCTGCGCGAGCGGCTGAACACCGATGACTGACGGGCCCGGAACGCCGGGTCCGGCCCACCACGAGGGATAGCCCGTGCGGTACATCGCCTGGATCGTCACCATCCCCTTCGCCCTGCTGCTGCTGTCCTTTGCGATCAGCAACCGGGAGGCGGTGACGCTCGGCCTCTGGCCGCTGCCGTTCCGGATCGACGCGCCGGTCTATCTGGTGGCGCTGCTGCCGCTGCTGTTCGGCGTCGTGATCGGCGGCCTCGTCCTCTGGTTCGGCCGCTTCGCCACCGGCCTGCGCATGCGCCGGCTGGAGACCCGGCTGGCCGCGACCCAGAAGGATCTGGAAGGGCTGAAGGCGCGGCAGCGCCCCGGCGTCCCGGCCACCGCCAACCGCAATGGCGAGCCGGCGCGACCGGCCCTGCCGGCCGCCGGCCAGCGCTGACACCATCATGCTCGCCATCGACGCCGCCGCCCTCGACCGGGCGATCGACACGCGCGCCCTGATCGAGGCGCTGCGCCTGGCCTTCCGCCGCGAGGTCGAGGCGCCGCTGCGCCACCACCACACCATGCCGACCGCGGCCGGCGACGCCACCCTGCTGATCATGCCGGCCTGGGAGCGGGATCAGGCGATCGGCATCAAGCTGGTGTCGCTGATGCCGGGCAACCCGGCCAGGGACCTGCCCTTCATCGTCGGCTCCTACCTGCTGCTCGACGGCGCCACCGGCGTGCCGCGGGCGATCATGGACGGGCCGACCCTGACCAACCGCCGAACCGCCGCGGCCTCCGCCCTGGCCGCCGACTATCTGGCCCGGCCGGATGCGTCGTGCATGGTGATGGTCGGCGCCGGCGCGCTGGCGCCGCATTTCATCCGCGCCCATGCCGCGGTGCGGCCGCTGACCGACATCGCGATCTGGTCCCGCCGGCCGGAGCAGGCGGCGGAGCTGGCCGACCGCCTTGTGGCGGAAGGCCTGCCGGTCCGTGCCGTCACCGATCTCGAGGCCGCGGTGCGCGAGGCCGATCTGGTCTCCTGCGCCACCCAGTCGCGCCAGCCGATCGTGCATGGCGCCTGGCTGAAGCCGGGCGCCCATCTCGACCTCGCCGGCGCCTATCTGCCGGCGATGCGCGAAAGCGACGACGAGGCGGTGCGCCGGGCGCGGATCTTCGTCGACACTCGCGCCGGCGCGCTGGCCGAGGCCGGCGACCTGCTGCAGCCGATCCAGGCCGGGGTGATCGGCGCGGACGCGATCCTGGCCGACCTGCACGACCTGACCCGAGGCACCGCGCCGGGCCGCGGCTCGGCGGACGAGATCACCCTGTTCAAATCGGTCGGCACCGCCCTCGAGGACCTCGCCGCCGCCCGACTGGCGGTCGAGACGCTGGAAGGGCAAGAGGATTGATGTTACGGGCGGCATCATGACCTTGTGTCGGTTCATGATGTTGCATATGATATCACCATGCTCCGACTGGTGATCGACACCGATGTCATGGTTTCGGCGTTCGAGAGCCCGTCGGGGGCATCTCGCCAGCTGATGCTCGATATCCTGGACAGCAAGGCGAGCCTGCTGCTCTCGGTCAGCCTCATGTTGGAATACGAGGCCGTGCTGACTCGGAGCGCGACGTTGGCCAGAAGCGGACTGTCCGTGGCCGAGGTGCTGGAAGCCTTGGACGATCTCAGCGGGCGGTGCGTTCCGGTCGCCTTCGACTATCGCTGGCGGCCCGCGGCCCGGGATGCGGATGACGACCTGGTGGTCGAGACCGCCATCAACGGTGGTGCCGATGTGATTGTGACGTTCAACGTCGGCGACATGTCGGACGGCGCGGGCCAGTTCGGCATCGCCGTCGAACGGCCCGGGACGGTTCTCAAGAGGATCAGGACATGAGCGTCTTTCCCTTGCGGTTGCCAGACGATCTGAAGGACAAGGCTGCGGCCCAGGCGGCCGAGGCCGGTGTCAGCCTGAACCAGTTCATCGCGGTGGCCGTCGCTTCCCGCGTCGGCGCCCAGGCCGAGGCGGAGCGCTACTTCGCAGCGCGCGCCGCCCGTGTCGTGCCCGGCCGGGCCAAGGCCATCCTGGAGAAGGCCGGCATCGGCAACCAGCCGCGGGCCGACGACCAGATCGAATCCTGATCGGGGTGGCAGCATGACCAGCATCGTCGTCGGCGCCGGGGTGATGGGGCTCGCCACTGCCTGGCACCTGGCCCGGGCCGGAGAGGCCGTGACGCTGCTGGAGCGGGGGCCGATCCCGAACCCGTCGGCCGCCTCCTGGGACAGCCACCGGCTGATCCGCGCGCTCTATCCCGGCCGGCCCGGCTACACCCGCATGGCGCTCGACGCCTATGCCGCCTGGGACGAGGTCTGGGCCGCTTCCGGCGTGCGCCACTATGAGAATTGCGGCTCGATCGCCTTCAGCCGGGCCGAGGGCGACTGGGCCGATGGCTGCCGCGCCCCGCTCGACGCGCTCGGCGCCGCCTATGAGCTGCTGCCGCCGGAGGAGCTGGCGCGCCGCTTCCCCTTCCTGATCCCGGACGGCATCCGCTGGGGCCTGTTCATGCCCGAAGGCGGCGTGCTGTTCGCCGACCGCATCGTCGCGACCCTGGTCGATCTGTGCCGCGCCGCCGGCGTGGTGCTGCGGCCGGCGGCGCCGGTCCAGGCGGTCGATGCCGAGGCCGGCACCGTCACCCTGTCCTCAGGCGAGACGCTGCAGGCCGATTCGGTGGTGGTGACGGCCGGCGCCTGGGTCGGCGGCCTGTTCCCGGACCTGGCCGCGCGCCTCACCCCCTATCGCCAGCTGGTGGTCTATCTCGACCCGCCGGCGGAGCACGCCGCCGCCTGGGCCACGGCGCCCGGCATCATCGATTGCGGCTTTCCGGACGATCACTGGGCGATCCCGCCGGTCGGCGGCACCCGGCTGAAGATCGGCGTCGGCGCCTGGAAGCGGCAGGCGGATCCGAACTCCGATCCCGCCGTCGCGGTGGGGGAGGCGGAGGCCTTCCGCGAGCGCTACCGCCGGGTGCTGCGCAGCCTTGACGACTATCGCATTCTCGAAGCCCGCCCCTGCCGCTATATCTTCACCGCGGACAGCCGCTTCGTGCTGGAGCGGCGCGGCCGGGCCTGGCTGGTCAGCCCCTGCTCGGGCCATGGCTTCAAGTTCGGGGCGCTGATCGGCCGGGCGGTGGCCGACGGCGTGCTCGGCCGGCGCGAGGCCGCGGAGCTGACGTCCTGGACGGCCGGCCACCTGCCGGCGGAGGGAGTGCGAGCATGACCACGAACCCTGTCTATGTCGCCATCGACGCGCCGACGGTGGACGAGGCGAAGCGGCTGACCGGCCTGGTCGCGGGCGCCGTCGGCGGCATCAAGCTCGGCCTCGAATTCTTCATGGCGGCGGGGCCGGAGGGGGTGCGGGCGGCGCGGCCCACCGGCGTGCCGTTGTTCCTCGACATCAAGCTGCACGACATCCCCAACACCGTGGCCGGCGCCATCCGCTCGGTGGTGCCGCTGTCGCCGGCCTACATCACCCTCCACGCCTCTGGCGGCCGGGCGATGATGCAGGCGGCGGCCGAGGCCGCGGAGAAGGAGGCGGGCAAGCTGGGCGTGCCGCGGCCGAAGCTGCTCGGCGTCACCGTGCTGACCAGCCTCGACGTCGCCGATCTCGAGGCGGTGGGGCAGGGGATGGAGGTCTCGGCCCAGGTCGAGCGCCTGGCCCGGCTGGCCGAATCGAGCGGCCTCGATGGCGTGGTCTGCTCGCCGCGGGAGATCGCGCGGCTGCGCCGCATCCTGAAGCCCTCGACCGTGCTGATGGTGCCCGGCATCCGCCCGGCGGGATCGGATGCCGGCGACCAGAAGCGGGTGATGACGCCGAAGGAGGCGATGGAGGCCGGCGCCACCCATCTCGTCATCGGCCGGCCGATCACCGCCGCGCCCGACCCCGCCGCCGCCGCCCGCGACATCGCCGGCCAGCTCGGCCTGGCGCTTGATGCCGAGGCTGCGGCTCCCCAGACTCCAGTGCCATGAGCATCATCGACGCCAAGATCTGCGGCATCCGCACCCCCGAGGTGCTCATGGCCGCGGCGAAGCACGGGGCCCGCTGGGTTGGCTTGAACTTCTACCCGCCCAGCCCGCGGTCGGTGGCGCCGGATCTCGGCGCCGAGCTGGCGCGCATGGTGCCGACCGGGCTGCGCAGCGTCGGCCTGTTCGTCGACCCGACCGAGGATGAGCTCGAAGCCGTGCTCGGCCGGGTGCCGCTCGACATGATCCAGCTGCACGGGTCCGAGACGCCGGCGCGGGTGGCCGAGATCCGCGGCCGCTGGGCCATGCCGGTGATGAAGGCGATCAAGATCGCGACCGTCGAGGACCTGGCCGTGATCCCGGCCTATGAGGCGGTGGCCGACCGGCTGCTGTTCGACGCCAAGCCGCCGAAGGGCGTCGCCTCGCTGCCCGGCGGCAACGGCCTGGCCTTCGACTGGTCGATCCTGTCCGGCCGGACCTGGACCAAGCCCTGGATGCTGGCCGGCGGCCTGACCGAGGCCAATGTCGCCGAGGCCGTCGCCCGTACCGGCGCCACCGTGGTCGACGTCTCCTCCAGCATCGAGGAGCGCCCGGGCTACAAGACGCCGGAGCGGGTAGAGCGCTTCCTCGCCGCCGTCCGCGCGCTGGCCGACGCCAAGGCCTGACCGCCCGCCCTGCGCTCCATGCGGGTCTGCGATGCGTGCGCCTCGGGCATTCGCGACAAATGTTTGGCGCGCGCCGCGGTCGCCGCTAAGGTCACGGCTCCTCCGCCCCATTGTTGCCACGATTTGTGCCGGGAGCCGCCCCGCTTGACCGAGACCGCACCCTTCCAGCCCCGTCCGAACAGCTTCCGCACGGGTCCGGACGAAAACGGCCGCTTCGGCCGCTATGGCGGCCGCTTCGTCGCCGAGACGCTGATGCCGCTGATCCTCAAGGTCGAGAAGGCCTATGCCTCGGCCCGCAAGGATGCCGAGTTCAGCAGCGAGCTGCGCTACTACCTGACGCATTATGTCGGCCGGCCAAGCCCGCTCTATTTTGCCGAGCGGATCACCGAGCATCTCGGCGGCGCGCGGGTCTACTTCAAGCGCGAGGAGCTGAACCACACCGGCGCGCACAAGATCAACAACTGCATGGGCCAGATCCTGCTGGCCCGGCGCATGGGCAAGACCCGGATCATCGCCGAGACCGGCGCCGGCCAGCACGGCGTCGCCACCGCCACGGTCTGCGCCCTGTTCGGTCTGCCCTGCACCATCTACATGGGCGAGGTCGACATCGAGCGGCAGAAGCCGAACGTGTTCCGGATGAAGCTGCTAGGCGCCGAGGTGGTGCCCGTCGTCTCCGGCAGCCGCACGCTGAAGGACGCGATGAACGAGGCCCTGCGCGACTGGGTCACCAATGTCGAGGACACCTTCTACATCATCGGCACGGTCGCCGGCCCGCACCCCTATCCGCTGCTGGTGCGCGACTTCCAGTCGGTGATCGGCAACGAGACGCGCGACCAGATCATGCAGGCCGAGGGCCGCATGCCGGACACGCTGGTGGCGGCGGTCGGCGGCGGGTCCAACGCCATCGGCCTGTTCCACCCCTTCCTCGACATGCCGGAGATCGCGATCCACGGCGTCGAGGCGGCGGGCCACGGGGTCGAGACCGGCAAGCATGCGGCGTCGCTGACCGGCGGCCGCCCCGGCGTGCTGCACGGCAACCGCACCTATCTGCTGCAGACCGAGGACGGCCAGATCGAGGAGGCGCATTCGATCTCCGCCGGCCTCGACTATCCCGGCATCGGGCCGGAGCACGCCTGGCTGCACGATGTCGGCCGGGTGCAGTATTCCGCCGTGACCGACAAGCAGGCGCTGGAGGCGTTCCAGCTCTGCGCCCGGCTCGAAGGCATCATCCCGGCGCTCGAATCGGCGCATGCCCTGGCGCATGTGATCAAGATCGCGCCCGGCCTGCCCCAGGACAACCTGCTCGTCATGTGCCTCAGCGGCCGCGGCGACAAGGACATCTTCACCGTCGCCGACGCGCTCGGAGTGCAGATCTGATGACCCGCATCACCGCGCGCTTCGCCGAGCTGAAGGCGCAGAACCGAGCCGCCCTGGTCGCCTTCGTCACCGCCGGCGACCCGGACACCGAGACCAGCTTCAAGATCCTCGAGGGCCTGCCCGAGGCCGGCGCCGACCTGATCGAGATCGGCATGCCCTTCACCGACCCGATGGCCGACGGACCGGCGATCCAGGCGGCCGGCCTCCGCGCGCTGGCCGCCGGCATGACGCTGCCGAAGACGCTCGACCTGGTGCGCCGCTTCCGTGCACGCGACCAGGCCACGCCGGTCGTGCTGATGGGCTACTACAACCCGATCTACTCCTATGGCATCGAGCGCTTCCTGGCCGATGCCAAGGCCGCCGGGGTGGACGGGCTGATCGTGGTCGACCTGCCGCCGGAGGAGGATGCCGAGCTGTGCCTGCCGGCGCTGGCGGCCGGGATCGACTTCATCCGCCTGGCGACGCCGACCACCGACGACGCCCGGCTGCCGGCGGTGCTGAAGAACACCTCGGGCTTCATCTACTACGTCTCGGTCACCGGCATCACCGGCGCGGCCGCGGCGAATGCGGCGGCAGTGCAGCCGGCGATCGACCGGCTGCGGCGCCACACCGACCTGCCGGTGGCGGTCGGCTTCGGCATCCGCACGCCGGAGGCGGCGGCCGCGATCGCCCGCATCGCCGACGCCGCGGTGGTCGGCTCCGCCATCGTCGAGGAGATCCGCCACTCGCTGCACGCCGACGGCCGGCCGACCGTGGCTTCGGTCGAATCGCCGCTGGCCCTGGTCCGCCGCCTGGCCGAGGGCGTCCGCGGGGCGCGGTGAGCGTCAGTCCGACGATTCCAATCAGGCGACGGCCTCCAGCGTCGGAATGTCGTCGGTCTTTACCTCGCGCTTGGCATGCCAGAGGTCGTAGGCCGTCTGCAGATTGACCCACAGCTCGGGCCCGTTGCCGCACAGCTTGCCGATCTTCACGGCCATCCTGGGAGTGATCGGGGCCTTTTCGCTCAGGATGGCGTGAAGCGTCTGCCGGCTGATGTGCAGCAGCTTGGCGATTTCGGTCTGCGTCTTCCGAAGCGCCGGGAGGACATCTTCCCGCAGGATCTCACCCGGATGCGTCGGCTCGATGTCTCGATGGCGTTCCATCAGTGATAATCCTCCAGATCGACGTCTACCGCGTCTGCCCCAGACCATCCGAACGTCAGGCGCCAGTTCGCGTTCACGCTGACAGCGTAGTCCCCGCTGCGATTGCCCTTCAGCGGGTGGAAGCCCCACCCCGAGACGTTCATCTGCCCGGGAGCCGTCGCGGCATCCAGGGCCTGCAGCTGCCGGTTGATCCTCGACAGGAATGCCGGGTTGATGCCCTTCCGGACGCCGTTGATCCAATACTGTTCGAGCGCCTTGCTTCTGAACGACTGGATCATCGCTGTAAGGTGATGCTTTACGCAATGTAAGTCAATGAGTTACAGTCAGGCGTCGACGCTGACAGGCAGGGCAGGGATCAGCGCCTTATCTTGACCTTCCCGGCCGAAAGGCGGAAAACCGCGCCATGAACTGGTTGACCAACTACATCCGCCCGAAGATCCGGGCCCTCGTCTCCTCGTCCCGGCCGGAGACGCCGGACAACCTGTGGACGAAGTGCGGGAACTGCGAGGCGATGCTGTTCCATCGCGATCTGGAGGCGAATCTCTACGTCTGCCAGCATTGCGGCCATCATATGCGGCTGGCCCCGGCCAAGCGTCTCGCCATGCTGTTCGACGACGGCAGATACGAGACGATCGAGCTGCCGAAGCCGGCGGTCGATCCGCTCAAGTTCCGCGACACCAAGCGCTACACCGACCGGCTGAAGGACTTTCAAGCCAAGACCGGCCATCACGACGCTCTCGTTGTCGCTCACGGCAAGATGGGTGGCCGCGACACCGTAGTCGCGGTTTTCGATTTCAATTTCCTTGCCGGTACCATGGGCACGGCGGTGGGCGAGGGGCTGGTCGCCGCCGCCAAGCTGGCGGTGATGCAGCACGCCCCGCTGGTGGTGGTGCCGGCCTCGGGCGGCGCCCGCATGCAGGAAGGCATCCTGTCGCTGATGCAGATGCCGCGCTCGGTCATCGCGGTCGAGCAGGTCAAGGACGCCGGCCTGCCCTACATCGTGGTGCTGACCGACCCGACCACCGGCGGCGTCACCGCCTCCTTCGCCATGCTCGGCGACATCCACATCGCCGAGCGCGGCTCGCAGATCGGCTTCGCCGGCGCCCGGGTGATCGAGGAGACGATTCGCGAGACCCTGCCGGAGGGCTTCCAGCGCGCCGAATACCTGCTCGACCATGGCATGGTCGATGTGGTGGTGGTGCGCAAGGAGCTGCGCGAGACGCTGATCCGCACCCTCGGCCATCTGATGGGTGGCGCGCATCCGGTCCCGGCCGACATGGTGGTCGACCCGGCCGACATCGCCGCAGCCGCCGTGATCGAGGGCGAGCCCGCCTATCGTGCCTGACGCAAGCGCGGCCGCGGTCGAGGCCGCGCTCGACCGGCTGACCCATCTGCATCCGAAGCGGATCGACCTGTCGCTCGGCCGCACCGAAAGGCTGCTGGCCGCGCTCGGCGACCCGCATCTACGCTTGCCGCCGGTCGTGCATATCGGCGGCACCAACGGCAAGGGGTCGACCACCGCCTTCCTGCGCGCCTTCCTGGAGCAGGCAGGCTACCGCGTCCATGTCTACACCTCGCCGCATCTGGTGCGGTTCCACGAGCGCATCCGCCTCGCCGGGTCGCTGATCGGCAGCGCCGCGCTGGTCGACCTGCTGGAGCGTGTCGAGGCCGCCAATGCCGGCCAGCCGGTGACCTTTTTCGAGGCGACGACCGCCGCCGCCTTCCTGGCCTTCGCCGAGGTGCCGGCCGATGCGGTGCTGCTCGAGGTCGGCCTGGGCGGGCGCTACGACAGCACCAATGTAGTGCCGCGTCCGGCCGCGACCGCGGTCACCCGTATCTCCATGGACCACATGCAGTTCCTCGGCGACACGATCGAGGCGATCGCGGCGGAGAAGGCGGCCATCGCCAAGCCCGGCGTGCCGATGGTGGTGGCGCCGCAGCAGAGCGCCGCGGCCGTGTCCGTGCTGACCCGCGAGATCGAATCGGCCGGGGCGCCGCTGCACCTCGCCGGCCGCGACTGGTCGGTGGTCCCGGCATTGGATGGCTTCGTCCTGCGCACGGCGGCGGGCGAGCGGACCTATCCCCGCCCGGCGCTGCCCGGCGACCATCAGTTCGCCAACGCCGCCACCGCGATCCGGCTGCGCGACCTTCTCACCGGCTTCGACATCCCGGAAGACGCGGTGCGCCACGGCCTGGCCGCGGTCGAATGGCCGGCGCGGCTGCAGCGCCTGACCCGCGGTCCGCTGGCGGCCCTGCTGCCGCCGGGCTGGGAGCTGTGGCTCGACGGTGGCCACAACGACAGCGCCGGCGAGGTCCTCGGGCAGTGGCTCGGCGGGCTCGACCCGCGGCCGCTGCACCTGGTCTGCGGCATGCTGGAGAGCAAGCAGCCGCAGGAGTTCCTGCGGCCGCTGGCGCCCTTCATCCGGTCGATCCGGACAGTGCGGATCCCGGGGGAGGAGGCCAGCCTGCCGGCCGAGGCCGTGGCCGACCACGCCCGTGCCGTCGGCCTGACCGATGTCGCCGCGACCGAGGACGTCGCAGCCGCCGTCGCCGCCGCGGCCCGGCCCGGCGACCCGCCCGGCCGCGTGCTGATCTGCGGCTCGCTGTACCTCGCGGGCCGGGTGCTGGCGGGGAACGGCTGACGCCAGCCGACCGGCGTTGCCTCTTGCCGCGACCGCGCCTATTGTCGCCGCCCGAATATGAACGGACAGCCCATGGCCGATCGACCCATCCCTGCCGACATCGCGGGCCTGAGCTTTGAGGACGCCCTCGCCGAGCTGGAGACCATCGTGCGCCAGCTCGAGGCGGGGCAGGGCAAGCTCGACGACAACATATCGGCCTATGAACGTGGCGCCTTGCTTCGCGCCCATTGCGAGGCGAAGCTGCGCGAGGCGCAGGCGCGGGTCGAGATGATCTCGCGTGCCGCCGACGGCACCGTCACCGCCAAACCCGCGACTTTCGATTGAGGCCGTGTCTTGTCGATTGATCTGAGCAAAGCCATGGCCGAGACGGGCGCGCAGGTCGAGCGCGTCCTGGACCGTGTCCTGCCCAAGCCCCAGGCGGGCGAACCGCCGCTGGCCGACGCCATCCGCTACGCCTCGCTGGGCGGCGGCAAGCGGCTGCGCCCGTTCCTGGTGGTGTCGTCCGCGCGGCTGTTCGGCGTCGCCGAAAGCTGCGCGCTCCGCGTCGGCGCGGCGGTGGAGATGATCCACTGCTACTCGCTGGTCCATGACGACCTGCCGGCGATGGACAATGACGATTTGCGCCGCGGCAAGCCGACCACGCACAAGGCCTATGACGAGGCCACTGCGATCCTGGCCGGCGACGCGCTGCTGACCCAGGCCTTCGAGGTGCTGGCCGACAGCGAGACCCATGCCGACCCGAAGGTCCGCATCGCCCTCGTCGCCGCCCTCGCCCGGGCGGCCGGCGCCGCCGGCATGGTCGGCGGCCAGGCGCTCGACATGCAGGCGGAGCAGACGCCGCTGACCGAGATCGGCGCCATCACCCGGCTGCAGCGGCTGAAGACCGGCGCCCTGTTCGAGTTCTCCTGCGAGGCCGGGGCGATCCTCGGCAAGGTCGAGGATTCGCGGCGCGGCGCGCTGCAGGCCTATGCCCACGACATGGGCCTGGCCTTCCAGATCGCCGACGACCTGCTCGACGTCCGCGGCCGGGCCGAGGAGATCGGCAAGACCCCGGGCAAGGACCAGGCGGCGGGCAAGGCGACCTTCGTCTCGATCCTCGGCCTCGAACGCGCGGAGTCCCAGGCCCGCATGCTGGTCGACCAGGCCTGCCGTCATCTCGACGTGTTCGGCGCCCGGGGCGAGGCGCTGCGCGCCGTCGCCCATTTCGTGGTCGAGCGCAAGGCCTGACACGCAGGACTGCCGTCCAGGTTCGCTGCGTTGACGATTCCCTCGAATTTCGGATAACTGCTCCGGGGTTCGAGGGGGGACGGTCATGCCGTATCTCGGCATTCTCATCTACGCCTGCCAGCTCGGCTGCCTGGTGCATGCCGTGCGCAGCGGTCGGGCCAACTACTGGTTCTACATCCTGCTGTTCGCGCCGGGGCTGGGCATCGCCGCCTATGTCCTGGTCGAGCTGCTGCCGGAATGGCTGAACCTGCGGCCGGTGCGCGACGTCCGCAAGCAGCTGGTCGATTCGGTCGATCCGGAGCGGCGGCTGCGCGCCCTGCGCCAGGTCCATGAGGACCAGCCGAGCACGGCCAACAAGGTGCCGCTGGCGGAGGAGCTGCTGCATCTCGGCCGACCGGCGGAGGCCCTGCCGCTGCTGGAGGAAGCGATGGTCGGGCTGCATGCCGACGACCCCACCTTCGGCCGGCTGCGGGCCGAGACCCTGTTGATGCTGGGCCGGCCGCAGGACGCGGTCGACGTGCTGGACGAGGTGGCCGGGACCAACCCCGAAGCCGCGGATTCCAAGCGTCGCCTGGTGCATGCGCGGGCCCTCTGCATGATGGGCCGCTATGACGACGGCATCGTGCTGCTGCGCCAGCTGCTGCCGATCTTCGCCGGCGAGGAGGTCCGCGCCTGGCTGGCCCGGGCCGAGGCCGAGCGCGGCGACCAGGGCGCCGCGGAGACGTTGTGGCGCGAGATCCTGACCCGCGCCGGCAAATCCAGCCGCAGCTACCGCGCGATCAACAAGAGCTGGATCGACGAGGCCAAGGAAGGGCTGGGCCAGACGGCCTGAGCCCTTCACGCCGACGCATGCCCGGCCCGTGGCCTTTCCGCTTCTGTCCGACAAGCTCCTCGGGCAGACAGGGACGAACGGAATGGGGAAACGCGGGAATGGCGGCGATCGGCGCCCAGAAGCTGGACGGGGCGGAGGGCGGGCATGGCGCCGGCATCCTGCTGTTCTTCCTCGGCATGTCGCTGTTCACCTTCAACGACGCGCTGGGCAAGTGGCTGGTCGCCGACTACACGGTCGGCCAGGTGCTGCTGATCCGCAGCATCGGCGCCTTCATCCTGCTGCTGCCCTGGGTGATCCGCGGCTTCCGTGGCCTGCTGACACCCGATCAGCCCTGGATGAACCTGCTGCGGGTCAGCCTGATGGCGGCCGAGGTCGCGATCTTCTATCTCGCCGTGCGCGGCCTGCCGCTGGCCGACGTCATGACCTTCTACATGGCCTCGCCGCTGATCGTGACCGCGCTGTCGGTGCCGCTCCTGGGCGAGAAGGTCGGGCCGCGGCGCTGGGCGGCGGTGCTGATCGGCTTCGTCGGCGTGCTGATCGTGCTGCGCCCGACCGGGGCGGCGCTGTCCTCCTCGGCCCTGATCGCGCTGGCCGGCGCCACCCTGTTCAGCCTGATCCTGATCGTCACCCGCCGCGTCCGCCACACCGGCGGGCTGGGCCTGATCACCTACCAGGTCCTCGGCACCGGCCTGGCCGGCGCCGCCACCGTGCCCTTTGCCTGGGTGCCGCCGACCCCGTTCGACTGGGCGCTGCTGCTCGGCCTCGGCGTGGTCGCGATGGGCGCGCATCTGTGCATGAACAAGGCGCTGTCGCTGGCCCCGGCCGCGGTGGTCGCACCCTACCAGTACTCCACCATCGTCATCGCCGCCGCCCTCGGCTGGGCGGTGTGGGGCGACGTGCCGACATCGCAGATCATCATCGGCAACCTGGTGATCATCGCCTCCGGCCTGTTCATCTACTACCGCGAGCGGCAGTTGAAGGGAGAGTAGGTTGGATTCGCTTGGCGAACCCAACCTGTCGACGCCGGGATGATCCGCTGTTGGGTTCGCGACCGCGAACCCAACCTACGCTGTCACAAATTCCCCGGATTCCCCGGCTTCAACTCGCCCACCGCGACCAGCGACCCGTCATCGGCGAACAGCTGGATCTTGTTGCCGTCCAGCTGGATCTTGTCGCATTCCTTGGTCTCGCCCAGGTCGAAGCACATGTGGTCGTTCTCGATCGACCACTGCCCGGCATAGGGGCCGTCGTCGCCCAGCCCGTGGATGGCGCCGTCCGTGGCGTAGAACTCGGTGTATTCGACGTCGCTGGCCGTCCCCTCGACCGTGTTGCCGACGATCTGGGCCTGGATCTGCGCGCCGGTCAGCGCATCGGCGGCCAGGGCGGCTGCGGCCAGGGCGGGGGACAGCAGCAACGGCAGGACGATCGCCAGGGGTCGAATCATGGGCAGGCTCCGCGAGGGACGGGGGATCATAGTCGCGTCGCCGCGGCAGGGGGAGGGCCGTTCCGCCGTCGCAGCTGCGTCATGGTTTCGACGCGATCTCGCGTATAGTTTGTCGCAGGAGCCCCGGCGATCCGGGGCACCGTGATGGGGGATCTCATGGCCTTGAAGCTGCGTTTCGCCACCTTTGCCGCGGCGGTGGCGCTCCTGACCGCGACCCTGGCCCTCCCCCCCGCCGCCTCCGCCTACCAGGCGCCCGGCTTCGCCGCCGGTGCCGCGGCCTATGCCAGGAAGCTGGAGCAGCAGGCCAGCGCCATCCCCGCGGACCAGCGGGCCGACCTGAAGGCGCTGCGCTCCCGCGCCGCCGACGCCGCCCAGGGCGAGCGCTGGGGCGATGCGGTCTCGGCCTGGCAGCTGATCCTCGGCCAGCGGCCTACCGACGCCGGGGCCTGGTTCGGGCTGGCCCAGGCCTTGCAGCAGACCTCCCCCTATTCGCAGGACGGCCTGAACGCCGCCTTCGCCGCCTACGAGAACGCCGGCACCGACAAGCTGCGCGGCGCCGCCCTGATCCTGCTGGCCCGCGGGCTGGAGCAGCAGGACAAGGGCCGCGAGGCGATCAAGGTCGCGGCCGAGGGTGCCCAGCTGGCGCCGAGCGACGACAACACCGAATACGCCAACACCCTGCGCGACCAGTACGGCTTCCGCGTCACCTCGACCTACGCCCAGAACGACCGCGACGCGCCGCAGCTCTGCGCCGACTTCTCCGATTCGATCGTCGACGGCCGCACCGTCCGCTACTCCGACTATGTCCGGATCGAGCCGGCCGTGCCGGTCGAGGTGATCCCGTCGGACAAGCAGATCTGCCTCGAGGGCGTGTCCTTCGGCCAGACCTACACCGTCACGCTCTTGGCCGGCATCAAGTCGGTCGACGGCGACACGCTGACCGCCGATGACAGCTTCGACCTGACGGTCGACGACCGCCCGGCCAGCGTGGTGTTCCGCGGCAGCGCCTATGTCCTGCCCAAGGGCGGCGAGGGCACGGTGCCGCTGACCACGGTCAACATCTCCGAGGTCAAGCTGCGCCTGCTGCGCATCAACGACCGCAACCTGATCGACCAGGTGGCGCAGGGCCGCATCGGCCAGATGCTGGAAAGCTACGACGTCGACAGCCTGGCCCAGGATGCCGGCGAGGAGGTGTGGTCCGGCACCATGCCGGTCGAGGGCGAGACCAACAAGGCGGCGATCACCGGCGTGCCGATGGACACGCTGCTGCCGCAGCCGAAGCCGGGCGTCTACATGCTCGCGGCGGTGGACGCCAAGGCCAACGAGGACAGCTACCAGACCCCGGGCACGCAGTGGATCGTGGTCACCGATCTCGGCCTCGCCACCTTCTCCGGCCAGCAGGGGCTGACCGTGGCGGCGCGCGCGCTGTCCTCGGCGAAGGCTCAAGCTGGCGTCAAGCTGGCGCTGCTCGCCCGCAACAATTCGGTGCTGGGCGAGGCTCAGACCGATGCCGGCGGCCTCGCCACCTTCCCGGCCGGGGTGATGGCCGGGCAGGGCGGCAACCGGCCGGCCGCGGTCTATGCCTACGGCTCCGGCGACTTCACCTTCCTCGAGCTGACCGGCCCGGCCTTCGACCTGTCCGACCGCGGCGTCAGCGGCCGGGCCGAGCCGGGGCCGCTCGACGCCTTCCTCTACCCCGAGCGCGGCGTCTATCGCCCGGGCGAGACGGTGCATCTGACCACGCTGCTGCGCAACGAGCGCGCGGCGGCGATCGACGGCGTGCCGCTGACCATCAAGATCAGCCGGCCGGACGGGGTCGAGGCCCGGGTCGAGCAGGCGACGGACCAGGGCGGCGGCTCCTACAGCATCGACGTGCCGCTGGCCGACAGCGCCTATACCGGCACCTGGACCGCCGAGGCCTATGTCGACCCGAAGGGCCAGGCGATCGGCAGTACCCCGTTCCAGGTCGAGGATTTCGTGCCGGCGCGGATCCGCGTCGACCTGAAGACCGAGGCCAAGGACCTGCGTGTCGCCAAGCCGGCGGTCGTCGCCATCGACGCCCAGTTCCTGTACGGCGCCCCGGCCGCCGACCTCGCCACCGAGGCCAGCCTGACCCTGCAGCAGGCGGCGACGCCCTTCCCGGACTACTCCGACTACAAGTTCGGCCTGGTGCAGGACGCCTTCTCGCCGCGCACCCGCCCGATCACCACCCCGGCGACCGATGCCGCGGGCCAGAGCCGGGTCGACATCCTGCTGGATGGCCTGCCCGACACCACCGTGCCGCTCGAGGCCGAGATCCGCACCGCGGTGTTCGATTCCAGCGGCCGCACCGCCAATGAGACCATGACCTTGCCGGTCCGCCAGGAGCATCCCTGGATCGGCGTCAAGCCGCTGTTCTCGGGCTCGCTGGCGGAAGGCGCCGACGCGCGCTTCGAGGTCATCGGCCTCGACGCCGGCGGCCGCCCGGCCGCGCTCCGCGGCCTGCGCTGGGACCTGGTGGAGGAGATCCACGACTACCAGTGGTTCTCGACCGACGGCCACTGGGACTACAAGGTCGTCACCCGCGACCGCAAGGTGGCGGACGGCACGGTCGATGTCGCCCCGAACGCGCCGGCGGCGATCCGCCAGGCGGTCGGCTGGGGCAATTTCCGGCTCGACGTCTACGACCCGAAGGGCGGCGGCGCCACGTCCGCCCGCTTCTATGCCGGCTGGTGGGTGTCGGACGACCCGAACCCGACCCCGGACAAGCTGACCGTCGCCCTCGACCGCACCAGCTACAAGGCCGGCGACACCGCCCGGGTGCGGATCGAGCCGCCCTTTGCCGGCGACGTGCTGCTGTTCATCGCCAATGACCGGGTGCTGGAGACGCGCGACGTCTCGGTCCCGGCCGACGGCGCCACGGTCGAGATCCCGGTCTCGTCCGACTGGGGCGCCGGCGCCTATGTCCTGGCCACCGCCTTCCGCCCCTCGGGCGAGGGCGGGGAACGCCGCCACGGCCCCGGCCGCGCCGTCGGCGTCGCCTGGTTCGGCATCGACGTCACCGAACGGGTGCTGGGCGTCTCGATCGACGCGCCGGCCGAGATCCGGCCGAACCAGCGGCTCGACCTGCCGCTCACCGTCACCGGCGTGCCGCAGGGGCAGGGCGCCTGGGTCACCCTGGCCGCGGTCGACGAAGGCATCCTGCTGCTGACCGACTTCCAGTCGCCGGACCCGACCGACCATTATTTCGGCCGCCGCGCCCTCGGCGTCGAGATGCGCGACGCCTATGGCCGACTGATCATCAGCGACGGCCGCCGCGGCCAGGTCCGCACCGGCGGCGACGCCGCGGCCCAGCAGATGGCCGGGCTGCCGAAGCGCTCCACCCGCACCGTCGCGCTGTACAGCGGCATCCTGCCGGTCGGCGCCGACGGCCGTGTCACCGTGCCGCTCGACCTGCCGGATTTCGACGGCGAGCTGCGGCTGATGGCCGTGGCCTGGACGCCGACCGCGCTCGGCGCCGCCTCCACCGCAATGAAGGTGCGCGACCCGGTGATCGCCGAGATCGGCGTGCCGCGCTTCCTGGCGCCGGGCGACAAGGCCGACCTTGCCTTCTCGCTGCGCAACCTGTCCGGCCCTGCCGGCGACTACGGTGTCCGCGTCGCGGTCGAAGGCCCGCTCTCGGTCGCCGCTTCGTCAGCCCAGTTCACCCAGACCGTCGCGGCGGGGGCTGAGGCACGTCGCGCGATCCCGCTGACCGCGACCGCCACCGGTGTCGGCAAGATCCGGATCAGCGTCACCGGCCCGGACGGCTTCCGGCGCGACCGCGACTGGGACCTGTCGGTGCGCCCGGCCCAGGCGCTGACCACCGACCGCATCGCCACTCTCGTCCAGCCCAACCAGTCGGTGGTGCTGAACGCCGATCTGGTGAAGGGTTTCCTGCCTGGCACCGTCCAGGTCTTCGCCAGCTTCTCCACCCGCCCGACCTTCGACATCCCGGGCCTGCTGAAGGCGCTGGACGACTACCCCTATGGCTGCGTCGAGCAGACCACCAGCCGGGCGCTGCCGCTGCTCTACGTCGCCAAGGTGGCGGAGAAGGTCGACAGCGGCTTCCGGCCGGACGACGTGCGCCGCAAGGTGCAGGGCGCGATCGACCGGATCATGACGGCGCAGCAGCCGGCCGGCGGCTTCGGCATGTGGTCGCCCTTCGGCGAGGCCAACCCCTGGCTCTCCGCCTATGCGCTCGACTTCCTGACCCGGGCACGGGCCGAAGGCGGCTACCGCATCCCGGAACGCGCCTATCAGCGCGGAATCAAGTACCTCGCGAACTATCTCGACTGGTACGAGGCGCGCACCGAATGCACCCCGGCCAGCGCCTATGCGCTGTATGTGGTGTCGCGGGCCGGCGGCGGCGATGTCGGCACCATGCGCTACTACGTCGACAACTGCCTGCCGAAGTACCAGACCCCGGTGTCGCAGGCGCAGATCGCCGCGGCCGCCGCCCAGTTCGGCGACACGGCGCGCACCGCCAAGGCCTTCGCCGCTGCGACCTCGACCGTGCGTCCGGACAACTTCTACGGCGATTACGGCTCGCCGCTGCGCGACCACGCCGCCACCGCAGCGCTGCTGCATGAGGCCAGGCAGCCGCAGGACGAGGTGCTGCAGCAGGTCGATGTCGCCGCCGACCTGTTCGCCCGGGACCGGTACTGGAGCACCCAGGACATGACCTGGCTGCTGATCGCGGCCGACGCGGCGCTGGACGGCGCCACGCCGCTGTCGCTCGACATCTCCGGCCGCGCGGTGGCCGATCCGGGCACGATCTACCGGCTCAACCCGGAGGCCGCGGCCCTGGCCGCCGGCATCGCGGTGAAGAACACCGGCACGGGGCCGATGCGCCAGGTGCTGACGGTCCGCGGCGTGCCTTCGGCGCCGCTGCCGGCGGGCGGTGACGGCTTCGAGATCACCCGCACCTATCTCGACCGCGACGGCCGGCCCTTCGACCCGGCCAAGACGGCGGTGAAGCAGGGCGACCTCGTCACCGTGCTGCTGCGCGGCCGCGCCACCGACGACCTCGACCATCAGGCGCTGGTCGTCGACCTGCTGCCGGCGGGGCTGGAGATCGAGAACCCGTCGGTCGGCAACGGCGCGAAGCTCGGCGACATCGCCGACACGCTGTCGGACACGCAGCATGTCGAGATGCGCGACGACCGCTACGTCGCGGCGATCGACCTGACCGGCGACGCCCGGTACTTCACGGTCGCCTATCTCGCCCGCGCCGTGACCCCGGGCCGCTTCGCCCTGCCGGCACCCTATGTCGAGGACATGTACCGCCCGCAATACAACGCCCGCGGCGGCTTCGGCGCCCTGACCATCGAGGCGCGGAAGTAGGGAGGGTCGTCCCTCCCTTCCCGCGAGTGCTACCGGAGTGGATCGGCAGGACAGGCGTCAGCGTTGAAGCGCGTCTCCTCTCCCGCAAGCGAGGCCTTTTCAAAATAGCTGAGACCCAGCCTTTTATAGTCCCCCCTCCCCTTGCGGGAGGGGGGCAGGGGGAGGGGTGGGGGGGGGGGGGGGGGCGGCGGGGGG
>NZ_JASATH010000011.1:0-69920 GCF_038440215.1 Inquilinus sp. OTU3971
CCCTGCACCAGCAGCGCGGCCATGGCGCGGCGCCCCTCGGCCAGACCGGCCGGGCCCTCGCCCGGCAGCTCCGCCGCCGGGCGCCGCCCGCGCTTGGCCAGACCCTCCATGAAGCCCTGCAGCCGCAGCACGCCCCCGGCCCCCCCCCCCGCGCCCCCCCCCCGGCCCCCCCCCCCCCCCCCCCGCGGCGCCGGCCGGGCGCGGGCCCCCCGGCGGGCGCGCCCCCGCTGACGGGCGCGCCCCCCGCCCCCCCCCCCACCTCGGCATAGCGCCGCGGCGTCACCATCGAGCTTTCGACATGCATATGCGTGTCGATCAGCCCGGGCGCGACGAAGCGGCCGGCGGCATCGACCACCCGGCCGGCATCGCCGCGGCTGCCCGGGGCGTGCACGCTGGCGACCAGCGGGCCGACCAGGCCGATATCGGCGGCGCGGATCTCCGAGGTCGCGACGTCGACCAGCCGGGCGCCGGTGATCAGCACGTCGAAGGACTCGAGCCCGCGGGCGGCGCGCACGGCGCGGTCGCGCAGGCCGGGATCGTCGAGGTCGTGGGGCTCGCGGGTCATGGCTGGACCTTCGGTTGTGCGGCGCGTTCCAGCGCGCCGAGCGCCATCGCCCGGATGCGCTCGGCGTCCGGCACGGTGGCGATGTCGGCATTGGGGGCGGCCTTGCGCGGCACTCGCCATTCGACGACGGTCATGCCGCGGGTCAGCCGGCCGGACAGCTCGGCATCCAGCCGGGCCGGACGGAAACCGACCGTCGCCGGATCGATCCAGGCGGCCGCCGCCACCGGGTCATAGAGCGGATGCGGCACCCCGGCCTGGCCGATGGAGGCATAGCCCTGCAACAGGTCGGCCAGCACCGCGGCGCGGTCGCCGCCGATGGCGCGCAACGTGTCGGCATCGGCGACCGAGACCGTGACCGGCCGGCAGGCGTCGAGCCCGACCATGGCGATCCGCACCCCGGCGTCGATCACCGCCTGGATCGCCTCCGGGTCGACCGCGGCGTTGAACTCGGCGACCGCGCTGTGGTTGCCGGGGCCGGCGCTGCCGCCCATCCAGACCAGCCGGATCCGCGCCGCCAGATCGGACCGGGCGATCACCAGGGCCGCGATGTTGGTCAGCGGCCCCAGCGCCAGGATCTCGGAGCCACCCTCCTCCAGGTACCGGACCAATGCCGGCAGCGCCGGCTCCTCGGACAGCGGCGTGTCCGCCTCGGGCAGGGCGTGGCCGACCGTGGGCATGGCGCCGTCGCCGAGGGCATAGGCGGCGGTGACGAGATCGCCGAGCAGCGGCCGGTCGCGGCCGGGATGGATCGGCATGCCCCAGCCGAAGAAGGCCGCGGCGTCGCGGGCGTTCTGCGCCACCCGGTCCAGCGGCGCGTTGCCGGCGACCAGCGACAGGCCGGCGATCGCGACATCCGGCGCGTCGGCCACCATGGCGATGGCGACGGCATCGTCGAAACCCATATCGGTGTCGATCCAGACCCGGCGCATCATGCCCGCTCCATCACCGCCGCCGTCGCCAGCGGCAGGTCGAAGGCGATCTCCGCCCCCGCCTCGTGCCGGGGCGCGGCCGCCGGCACCTCGGCCTTGACCGGGCCGGCCGGCGTCTCCAGCAGGTATTCGACGGTCTGGCCGAGATAGGAGACGCCGCGCACCCGGCCGCGATGCGGCCCGGCGCCCAGCGCCACCGCCTGCGGCCGCCAGCCCAGCGCCTTCGCCGCCGCCGGCAGGGCGAAGCCCGGCGCCAGGCTGCCACCGGCCGTGGCCAACCTGCCCTGCTCCACCGCGAAGGTGTTCTCGAAGCCCATGAAGCGGGCGACGAAGGGCGAGCGCGGCGCCTCGTAGATCTCGTCCGGCCGGCCCATCTGCTCGATCTGGCCGGCGCGCATGACGATGATCCGGTCGGCCAGGGCCAGCGCCTCGGCCTGGTCGTGGGTGACGTAGATCATGGTGATGCCGAGCTCGCGCTGCAGCCGGCTCAGCTCGCTGCGCATCTCCAGCCGCAGCCGGGCGTCGAGGTTGGACAGCGGCTCGTCCAGGAGCAGCAGCTGCGGTTCGACCACGATCGACCGGGCCAAGGCGACGCGCTGCTGCTGGCCGCCGGACAGCGCCTTGGGCAGGCGCTGGGCGAAGCCGGAGAGGCCGACATTGGCCAGCGCCGCCGTGACCCGGGCGGCGATCTCCTTCTCCGGCAGCTTCTTCAGCCGCAGGCCGAACGCGACGTTCTCGGCCACGGTCAGATGCGGGAACAGGGCGTAGGACTGGAACACCAGCCCGACGCCGCGCCTGTTGGCCGGCACCCGGGTGATGTCACGCCCGGCCAGGGTGATCCGCCCGCCCGCCGGGGCCATCAGCCCGGCGATGGCGCGCATCGTCGTGGTCTTGCCGCAGCCGGAGGGGCCGAGCAGCGCCACCAGCTCGCCGCGCCGGATCGACACGGTCAGCCGGTCGACCGCGACCTGGCCGTGATAGGCGAGCGTCAGCCCGTCGATGTGAAGCAAGGCGTCAGACATAGCGGGACAGCCCCAGCAGGCGTTCGGCGACCAGCACGATGGCCAGCGACATCAGGGCCAGCAGGCCCGACAGTGCGGCCACCGACGGGTCGTAGTTGAATTCCATGTAGAACATCATGTCGATCGGCAGGGTCGAGACCCCGGGGCCGGACAGGAACAGCGACACCGGCACCTGGTTGAAGGAGGTGACGAAGCCGATGACGAAGGCGGCCATGATGCCGTTGCGGATGTTCGGCAGCACCACCCGGAAGAAGGCCCCGGCCCGGCTGGCGCCGAGCAGCACCGCCGCCTCCTCCATGTCGACCCGCAGGTTTTTCAGGCTGGCCGAGGTGATGCGCACGGCATAGGGCACCAGCAGCGCGGTGTGGGCGACGAACAGCGCGGCGATCACCGGGATGCCGGCCGGGATCACCAGGTGCCGCAGCAGCGCCAGGCCGACGATGATGCCGGGCACGATGATCGGCGCCGTCACCACGCCGCGCACCGCTTCGCGCCCCGGCAGCTCGTAGCGCTCCAGCGCATAGGCGGCGGGGATGCCGAGCAGCAGCGCCGCGCCGGTGGCGCCGAGGCCCAGCGCCAGCGACAGGGCGAAGCTGGAGCGGAAGCTCTCGACCTCGAACACCTTCGCCACCCAGCGCAGCGACAGGGCCTGGGGCGGGAAGGCCAGGGTCTCGCCGGCGGACAGGCCGGCGATGCAGATCAGCAGGAACGGGCCGATCAGGAATACCATCACGGCGGCGAGCAGGGTGTGGCCGGCGATCCGCATCAGCCGGCCCTCCGCCGCGCCGTGGCCAGCCGCTTCAGGCCGCCATGGGTCAGGATGCTCATGCCGATCAGGATCACGGCGATGACCCCGGCGGCGGCGTAGTCGTTGGCGACCGAGACGCGCTGGTACATCAGCGTCTCCAGCATCAGCACCTTGGAGCCGCCGAGGATCGCCGGGGTGACATAGGCGGTCAGCGAGCCGACGAAGACCAGCGTGCCGCCGACCACCAGCCCCTCGCGGGTCAGCGGCAGCAGGATGCGCCGGAACACCGTCCACCAGGAGGCGCCGAGCACCCGGGCCGCCGGCACCACATCGGCCGGCAGGTTCTCCAGCGCGCTGACCAGCGGCAGCACCATCAGCGGGAAGAACAGCTGGATCAGGCCGATGAAGATCGCGGTCTCGCTGAACAGGAAGCGGATCGGCTCGTCCGACAGGCCGAGCCCGGTCAGCGCCACGTTGACGATGCCGGTGCGGCCGAGGATCACCAGCCAGGCATAGGTCCGCGCCACCGGCGAGATCATCAGCGGCAGCACCAAGAGACCGACCAGCTTGCCCTTCACCCCGGGCGAGGCGTCGACGATCACCAGCGCCACGGCATAGCCGACCACCGCCGCCACCGCCGTGACCGTCAGCGCCAGGCGGAAGGTGCGGAAGAACACGTCGCGGTTCAGCGGCCTGGCGAAGAACTCGGTGAAGTTCTCCAGCCCCCAGCCGCCGGCGGAGTGGAAGCTGCCGGCCAGCAGGATCGCGACCGGCAGCAGGAAGCCGACCGCGACGAACAGCGCGGCGGGCGCCATCAAGGCCAGGCCGATGCCTCGCTTCTCGAACATGCGGCCTCCGGCCCTACTGCGCGACCTTGGCGTTCCAGCCGGCGACCCAGGCCTCGCGGTTCTCCAGCATCGCCGCGGGCTTGATGAAGCTCAGGCTGGCCGCGGTCTCGGCGCCGTAGGTCAGCGCCTCGGCCGTCTCGGCCGGCACCTCGACCGTCCGGTTCGCCGGGCTGTCGACCAGGTCCATGGCCAGCTTCGTCTGCACTTCCCTGGACAGCCAATAGTCGATGAACTTCAGCGCCAACTCTTCGTTCTTGGTGCCCTTGACCAGGGTCAGCACGTTCATGCCGCCGGTCTGGCCCTCGCTCGGGGTGGCCCACTTTATCGGCAGGTCGAGCTTCTTGATGTTGGCCCAGCCGAAGCGCCCGACCACCGCCGCCAGGATCTCCTCCTGCTCGAACAGCTGCGGGATCTGCGAGCCGCGCTCGTAGAAGGTGACCACGTCCTCGCGATGCGCGGCGATGGCGTCGATGCCGGCCCTGAGGTCGGGCGTGGTGCCGCCCTCGGCCTTGTCGATCATGTGGATCGCCAGCGGGCCCTGGGTGGTGGTGATGTTCGGCAGGGCGATGCGGCCGGCCAGCTCGGGCTTGAACAGGTCCTTCCAGCTGGCGATCGAGACCTCGTCCGAGCGGTAGACGATGCTGGTCGAGTAGAAGGTGTAGCCGACCGCCAGATGGCCGCCGAGCGGGTCCTGGGCGAGGTCGTAGAGCGCGCCGTAATTGGTCAGCTTCGACACGTCGATCGGCTGGATCAGGTCCTTCTTCGCCGCCTCCAGCGCGTTGAAGTCGGCGATCGCGGCGACGTCGATCACCGGCGACGCCTTGTTGGCCTCGAGCTTGGCCAGCCGCTCGCTGCTGTTGCCGGTCTCGACCACCAGCTTGCAGCCGCAGCTCGCCTCGAACGGATCGTACAGGTCCTTCTTATAGGCGTCCTGCGCGATGCCGTAGACCGAGATGGTCAGCGTCGGCGTCTCGGCGAAGGCGGGCGAGAAGCCGAGAACAGCCAGCGCGGCGCCGGCGGCCATCCGTGTCGAGATCATGAAGCACCCCCTCTTCGGTTGTCGTTGACGTGTCGCGGGCGGGCGGTCGAGGCCCGGAGCACGAGCTCGACCGGGAACAGCCGCGCCCCCTGCCGCTCGCCGGTGGCGACGGCCAGCGCATGGTCGGCGATGGCGGCGAGGTCCTGCCGCACGGTGGTCAGCGGCGGCGAGACGATGCGCGCCCACATCAGGTCGTCGAAGCCGGTGACCGAGACATCCTGCGGCACTCGCACCCCGCGCGCGGCCAGGGCGGTGACGAAACCGACGGCCAGCGCGTCATAGGCCGCGGCGCAGGCGGTGACGCCGGCGAGGTCGGCCGCGGCGCCGATCTCCGCCCCCGCCTCGAAGCTGGTGACGGAATGCCGGATTCGCGGGGTGATGCCGGCCCGGGCGAAGACCTCGCGCATGCCGTCGGTGCGCTCGCGCGCCACCTTGGAATCCTTCGGTCCGGCCAGCAGCAGGATGTCGCGGTGGCCGAGCCCGATCAGGTGGCCGGCGACCTGGCGGCCGCCGTCGCGATGGTTGCTCGCCGCCGTGTTGCCGCGGGTGGCGGCGCTGTCGATCACCGCCACCGGCACCGGGATCGCGGCGACATCGACCGTGGTGCCGCGGGTCGGGATGATCACCAGCGCGTCGATGCCGCGGCCGAGCAGGTTGGCGATCTCCGCCGCCTGCCCCGCCGCCGTGCCCAGGCTGTCGCCGACCAGCACGGCGACGCCGCGGCTCTTGGCGGCGCGCTCGATCGCCTGGGCGAAGATCGGGAACAGCGGCTGGCCGAAATCCGGCACGATCAGGCCGATGGTGGCGCTGCGGCCGGTGCGCAAAGCGCGGCCGGCATGGGCCGGGATATAGCGCAGCTCCGCCGCCAGCGCCCGGATCCGCCCCGCCAGCTCCGGCGACAGCCGCCCCTTGCCGCGCAGCGCGTTCGACACGGTCGCCCGCGACACGCCGAGAGCGCGCGCGAGATCGAGCATGGAGGGCGGCTTGCCGGGCATCGGCCCCTGGTATCACGATTAAGCAGGTTGCACGATTAACCATGCAGCGCAGCCGCGGCGCAAGCCGAAACCGCGCGCTGCTTCGGCTGCCGGTGCCAGCGGTGCAAATCTGACGCTTGGCACCGGCGGGGAATGGCGGGAGACGGCCCAAAGGCGACGTTCACGATCTGCGGTAAAAATTGCAGCCTCGTGTTCTGACGCCGCCACCCCATTGAGGGTCAGGTCCCTATCACCCGAGCCAGCGGTCCATCAGCACATGCCGCAGCAGACTGGCCGGGCTTATCCCCTGGAGCCAGGATGCCTCCGAGCACTTCATCAATGTAAATTCTCGCCATCGAGACGCTTTCATTTTCTTCCCAGTGGACCTTGAATGCTTCTGACGAATTTGGAATCACATAAGGCAAATTCGTTTTTGAGAGCCTTGCGGGATTCACAAATGGCGCTCTCTCCGGATTATCCCATTCTGGCTCGCTTGGTGCAGCGCCGCGGTTATACAGCCAAACGTCCCCAATGATCCCATCTGGAGAGATCAGATATCCGTAGCACACCCTTCCATCATCCTCGATGACGAGCCGAAGGCCCGACACGTCGTCGGAGAATTCGGCAAGGAATCCGGCAGGATCAGTCATTCACTCCGTCTCCTTCGATAATGCCGTTTGGGCCTTCAGCTCCTTCAAGTCTAATACGTCGTTGACTGTCGCTCCAAGCAGCCGCAGGTCCGCTTTCCTGCCCAATGCCGTCGACAAGACGGACCAACGCGCGCCCCGAAGCGGCCGTCCCGGTCGCCTCCAAACAGCAGACCTGACCCGATTCGACCCGAAGGCGACCTACGCGATAAACGACAGATCTCGGTTCCTGCCAACTTCAACGGCATGGGCTATGGAACAAGGATGTCCTGGTATTCAATCAAGAATCCGCCAGTCGTCGGCATCCTGTAAATAGCCAGCCTGACCTCTAAGTCGGAAATCTCCCCTGAGGCCAGCTTCAGCGGAGCATCGATCCTCCAGCCCGCTCCGTCATTCAGTTTGTAGAGATGATAAGGGCAATCCCTCTCGGTGATTGGCGGAGAAAACTCCCCAGGGTAGAGATCCATTTCGTTGAAATAATGCTCTATGCTTCCCCTGACGCTGTAGTGCCCTTTCGCCAGTTCAGCGCGATCTCGGTTAACCAAGGCCGATACCGCCTTCATGACAAGAACAGAGAGAAATTCTTCGTAGTCCATATCGAGCTAAAGGTGAGCGCGACCAATTACGAATTCGATATCACCCGGCCAGACCGACCTGCGCAAGGTGCTACTCGATGGGCGTCCCCGACACAAGGGTTCATATAAAGTCCGCTTCCCGCCCACACCGGCTGTCGTCGTCGCGCGGCAAGCGTCAGATTTTCACAACCAAGAGAAGACACCAGCGGGGCATCCTTCGTGCGTTTACAAATAAATCTTTGCAAATATATATTTGTAAAATTAAGCTCGATGGATGAAATCACCTCGCCTTGGTCAGACTGCCGCCGCGTCCGCGCCTCGCAACCTCCGTCGGGTCGTTCCCGATGCAACCGCCCTCAAGGCACTGGCGCATCCGGTCCGGTTGCGGATGCTGGGCATGCTCAGGGTCGACGGCCCCGCCACCGCCACGCAGCTGGCGGCGCGGCTGGGCCTCAACAGCGGCGCGACGAGCTATCACCTCCGCCAGTTGGCCCAGTATGGCTTCATCGAGGACAAGCCGGGGCCATCGCGCCGCGACCGCTGGTGGCGGGCCAGCCACGAATTGACATCCGTGCTCGAGACGGATGCCGAGGGCGCGGAATTGGATGCCGGCGTCGCCTTCAGCCAGGCGGCGCTGTCCCTGCAGGTCGGCCAGATGCAGCAGGCTGTCGAGGAATATGCCGAGCTGCCGGCCCGATGGCGCAAGGCCGCCACAGCCAGCGACATCACCGTCCCGCTGACGGCGGAGCAGGCCGAGGCCCTGACCAGGCGGCTGACCGACATCATGCTGGAAGCGATGCGGGACGCCCCGCCTTTGGGGGAACCGATGCCCCCGGACATGGCGCCCTTCACCATCATGCTGCGTGCCTTTCCCTATCCGGGCCGCATCCCGCACCGTGAGGAGGATGCCGGGCCGTGAGCGCACGCGCGCCCTTTCTCGCCCTGGCCGTCGCCGAGACCTTCTCGATTTCCGGCACGAGACTGTCGACGATCGCCATCCCCTGGCTGGTGCTGAGCACGACGGGCAGCCCGGTGGCGACCGGACTGGTGGCGCTGATGGAGACGCTGCCCTATGTCGTCGCCAAGGCGCTGGGCGGCCCGCTGATCGACCGTGTCGGCCCGAAACGGATCGCCACCGTCTGCGATGCGGCCTCGGTGATCGCGGTCGGGCTGGTGCCCCTGCTGCATCTCCTGGGCATGCTCACCGTCCCGGTCCTGCTTCCGATCGTCTTCGTCGTCGGCGTGCTGCGCGGCCCGTCCGACGCGGCCAAGCAATCGATGGTTCCGGACATCGCGGAGCTGGCGGCGGTGCCGCTGGAACGGGTGACCGGCGTCGTCGGCACCATCGAACGTTTGGCATCGACGGTCGGTGCGGCCGGCGCCGGCGCGCTGATCGCCGTGACCGGTCCGGCCCAGGCCCTTGTCTTCAACGCCGTCACCTTCGCCGTCGCCGCCCTGATCGTCGGGGTGGGCATTCCCGTGCTGCGCCACACCCCGGCCGCGGGGACGGCCTCCTATGGCCGGGACCTGTGGGAGGGCTGGACCTTTCTGCGCCGGGATGCGGTGCTGATGGGCATCGTCACCATGGTGGCGGCCACCAATCTCCTGGATCAGGCCTTTCACGCCGTCCTCCTGCCGGTCTGGACATTGGATGCAGGTCACGGCCCCGAATTGCTGGGGGCGATGCTGGCGGTGTTCTCCGGCACCTCCATGGTGGGTGCGGCCATCGCCGCCTCCATCGGTGAGCGGATGCCGCGTCTTATCGTCTATACGGCCGCCTTTCTCCTGACCGGATTTCCGCGCTTTCTCGTTCTCGCGATGGACGTGCCGCTCGCCCTGGTCTTCGCCACCCTGGCGATTGGCGGGTTTGCCTCGGGTTTCCTCAATCCGATCCTGTCGGCCGTCATGTTCGAGCGGATCCCCAAGCCCCTGATCGGCCGTGTCACCTCGATGAGCACCGCGCTCTGCTGGACCCTGATCCCGTTCGGCGGACTCTTCGGCGGCGCGTTGGTCAGCGGCATCGGCCTTCCCGCTGCGCTGCTGCTGACCGGGGCTGCCTATCTGGCGGCAACGCTGCTTCCGCTGGCGCGCAAGAGCTTCCGCGGCTTCGAAAAACGACGGATCGCAGACGGCAACGCATCGTGAGCAAAGGCGTGAAGGTCCAATGAGTCCTGAACCTGGACTCCGCGCTTAGCGGCGTATGCGCTCGTCACTCGGCACCGGCCGGAGCGGGGATCGCCTCACGGTGTTCGTGACCAAGGCCGGCTTCCGGCGAGAGGGCATCCGCCGGCTTCACCCGGAACCAGGCGGCGTAGAGCGCCGGCAGGAACAGCAGGATGAGCACAGTGCCGATGGCCGTCCCGCCGATCAGCGTGTAGGCCATGGACCCCCAGAACACCGAATGGGTCAGCGGGACGAAGGCCAGCACGGCGGCGAGCGCCGTCAGGATGACCGGGCGGGCACGCTGCACCGTCGCCTCGATCACGGCGTGGTAGTCGTCGAGCCCGGCATCCCTGTTCTCCTTGATCTGCCCGATCAGGATCAGCGTGTTGCGCATCAGGATGCCGGCGAGCCCGATCAGCCCCAGGATCGCGTTGAAGCCGAAGGGCTGGTTGAAGGCGAGCAGGATCGGCACGGCGCCGACGAGGCCGAGCGGGGCGGTCAGCATCACCATGGCGGTCGCCGAGAAGGAGCGGACCTGCAGCATGATGAAGACCAGCATCAGGGCGACCATGACCGGGAACACGGCGGCGAGCGCGGCGTTCGCCTTCCCCGCCTCCTCGATCGAGCCGCCCATCTCGATGCGATAGCCCTCGGGCAGCGAGGCGATCAGCGGCTGCAGGGCCTGCATGACATGCTTCGAGACTTCGGGCGGCTGGGTGGCCTCGCCGATGTCGGAGCGGACGGCGATCGTCGGGGTCCGGTCGCGCCGCTTCATGATCGGATCTTCCATGCGCACCTCGGCATGGCCGATCTGGTCGAGCGGGATCAGGCGCCCATCGCGGCTGGTAAGGGAAAAGTCGGTGAGGCGGGCGGGATCGAGCCGTTCTCCACCGGCGCTGCGGGCCACCACGTCGACGGTGCGGATGTTCTCGCGGACCTGCGTGACGGTGACGCCGGTGAGCAGGAACTGCAGCTGCTGCGCCGCTTCCGCCGGCGACAGGCCGATCAGGCGCAGCCGATCCTGGTCGAGGACATAGCGCAGGGTCGGCACGCGATTGCCCCAGTCGCGATTGGCCTGCTGCACGTCGGGAACGCCCCGCATGATGGCGAGGGCCCTCTCGGAAATCCGGCGCAGTTCGTCGGCGTCCGGCCCCATGATCCGGAACTCGACCGGGAACGGCGTATAGGGGCCGAACACCAGCTGGGTGATGCGCAGATAGGCTTCGGGCGCGAGCCCCTCGGCCACGGCCGCGCGCAGCCGGAGCTTCAGGGCTTCGCGAGCCTCCGCATCGGGTGTCAGGATGACGATCTTGGCGAAGGCGGGGTCGGGCAGCTCCGGGGACATGGCCAGGAAGAAGCGCGGCGCGCCCTGGCCGACATAGCTGGTGACGATCTTCGCCTCCGGCTGGTCCGCCAGCCAGCGCTCGACCGTCTCGACCGCCCGCTCCGTCGTCGCGATGCTCGTGCCCTCCGGCATGCGCACCTCGACCAGCACCTCGGGACGATCGGAGGTCGGGAAGAATTGCTGCTTCACCGCGCCCATGCCGATGACGGAGAGCGCGAAGACCACGCCCACCGCGCCGCAGGTGAGGATTTTGTGGCGCACGGCGAAGGCGATGACCCGGCGCAGGCGCCGGTAGTTCGGCGTGTCGTAGATGGCCTGGTGCCCGCCTTCGACCGGCTTGATCGCGGGCAGCAGCTTCACGCCCAGATAGGGCGTGACGGCGACCGCCACGACCCAGGAGGCGATCAGGGCGAAGCCCACGATCCAGAAGATGTTCCCGGCATATTCGCCGGCCGTCGAGCGCGCGAAGCCGACCGGCATCAGCCCGACCACCGTCACCAGCGTCCCCGACAGCATCGGCGCCGCCGTATGGCTCCAGGCATAGGCCGCGGCCGCGATCCGGTCCATGCCCTCTTCCATCTTCACCACCATCACCTCGATGGCGATGATAGCGTCGTCGACCAGCAGTCCGAGCGCGAGGATCAGGGCGCCGAGCGTGATGCGGTCGAAGAAGCGGCCGGTCTCCAGCATGACCAGGAAGACGACCGCGAGGGTGAGAGGAACCGCGGCCGCGACGACGATGCCGACCCGCCAGCCGAGGCTGAGCAGGCTGACCAGCAGCACGACCCCGAGCGCCATGAAGAACTTCAGCATGAACTCGTCGACCGAATCCGTGATGTTCACGGCCTGGTCGGTCACCTTGGTCAGGCTGAGCCCGAGCGGCAGGGCACCGGCGACCTTCGCCGTCTCCGCCTCCAGCGCGCGGCCGAGATCGAGGCCGTTCCAGCCGTCCTGCATCACCACGGACAGCATCAAGGCCGGCTCGCCCTGATGGCGGATGATGAAGGTCGCCGGGTCCTCGTATCCGCGCCGGACATCGGCGATGTCGGAGAGCTTGAGCGTGCGGCCGCCGGCGGTGATCGGCGTGTCGGCGATCTTCTGAAGATCGTCATAGGCGCCGTCGAGGCGAATGAAGACCTGCGGTCCCTCGGTGTCGATCGAACCCGCCGGCGTCACCGCGTTCTGCCGCTGCAGGGCGACGAAGATGTCCTGCGCCGAGACGCCGAGCGTGACCAGCTTCGCATAGGAGAACTCGACGAAGATCCGTTCCGGCCGCTCGCCGAGAATGTCGATCTTCTTGACGCCGGGCACCTGGAGGAGCTGCTGGCGGATCGCTTCGGCCTGCCGGACCAGCGTGCGCATCGGCATGCCCTTGGCCTTCAGCGCGTACAACGCGAAGCTGACGTCCGAGTACTCGTCGTTCACGAACGGGCCCATGGCCCCGGCGGGCAGCTTGCGGGCCTCGTCGCCCAGCTTCTTGCGGGCCTGGTAGAACTGCTCCTGCACCGCCGAGGGCGGAGTGCTGTCCTTCAGGGTGAGCGTCATGAAGGCCAACCCGGGCCGCACCATGGTCTCGACCCGGTCGTACCAGGCCAGCTCCTGGAGCCGCTTCTCGAGCGGCTCGGCGACCAGGTCCTGCATCTCCTGCGCCGTCGCGCCCGGCCAGGCGGTGGTGACGGTCAACGTCTTCACGGTGAAGGCGGGATCCTCGGCGCGGCCGAGCTCGAGGAAGGCGAAGGCGCCGGCGATCGCGATCGCGATGATGAAGAACAGCGTCGCCGAGCGCTCGCGGACGGCGAGCGCCGAAAGATTGAAGCTCATGGCGATTCCGCCTTTGCCACCAGAATGCGGACGGCCTCGCCGTCATGAAGGAGGTGGGCGCCCAGCGCCGCGATCCGCGTACCGGGTTCGATGCCCGACACGATCGCGGTTTCGCCGCCGAGCCGGCGGATCGTCACCGGCCTGAAGCCGACCGTGGATTTGGCCTGGTCGATCACCCAGACGCCGGTCCTGCCGCCGTCGTCCAGGACGGCGCCGATCGGGACCTCGACGTCCTGGGCGGCATCGGCATCCGCGATCCACAACGTCACCGTCGCGCCCAGCGGCGCCGATGCCGCATCGCCATCCAGCACGTAGCGCGCCTCGTAGGTCCGGGTCTGCGGGTCGGCTGAATCCGACAATTGCCGCAGGCGAGCGGGCCAGCGCCGCTTGTCGAGGCCGTAGACGGTCGCCTCGGCCTGCGAGCCCATGGCCGGCCTGACCGCCTCGGGAAGTGCGACGATGGCCTCGCGCGGCCCGGCATGGGCGAGCCGCACCACCACCTGTCCGGCCGAGACCACCTGGCCGGGTTCGCCGAGCGTCTCGACGACGACGCCGTCCGCGTCGGCCTCGATGGTGGAATAGCCGGCCTCGTTCGCCGCAACCCGGGCCTCGGCTTCGGCGGCGGCGAGCTGCGCCTCGGCGGAATCCAGCGCCGCCTTGGCCTGCTCATGGCGCTGCTTCGTCGCCCATCCCTTGGCAACGAGATCGGCGTATCTCTTGTCGTCCGCGCGGGCCTGCACCGCGACTGCGCGGGCGGCGGCGACCGCGTTCTGCCTGGCCGTCAGGGCGAGGCGCAGGTCGCTTTCGTCGATGCGCATGAGGGGCTGGCCGGCAGCGACCCGCTCGCCGATATCGACCATGCGTTCGACGATCTTGCCGGGCACGCGGAAGCCGAGATTGCTCTGCACCCGCGCCGATATCGAACCGGTGAACGCGCGCTCGACATGCCCGACCCGCTTGGCTTCGGCGATCGCGACGACCGGCGAAGCGCTGCGCGGATCGTCCTGCGCCCTCCGCTCTTCGGCCGAACCCGTGACCACGAGGAGGCTCACCGCGCCCGCGGCCAGCAGCGGGAGAGCCACGAAGAGCAGGAGGCGTGTCTTTTTCATGAGCGGGTTTCCGAAAACTGGGGCGGGCGCCCCGGGAGGCCGGATCGGGCGCATGTCCGCAAATCAGTGGATATGCACGTATATGACGAAGCTTCGAGATTCGTGCCCATCGCTCAGCCCCTGCCCGCAGCCTGGAAGCGCTCCAGCGAGGATGTCAGCTGCGCCAGCTCTTCCGGCGGGATGCCCGCAGCAACCGCCCGCTGAGCCTGATGCCAACCTTCCTTGGCGCCGGCGAGGATCTCTCCCCCGGCCTCCGTCAGGGTGACGCGCCGTGCCCTCGCATCGTGCTCGTCGGTGGACACGCGCAGAAGCTCGCGCCGGGACAGCGGCTTCAGGTTCTTGGTCAGGGTCGTGCGGTCCATCCCGAGCGTCTCCGCCAATTCGCCGATGGTCGGGGAGCGAAGCTGCCTGAGCGCGGCGAGGACCGAGAATTGCCAGTTGTTGATCCCGAGCGACCGGAACGCTTCGTCGAAACGCCGACCGATGATCCGCCCCGCCCGCTGGATGCGCTGGCACAGGCAGGTGCGGGCGATGAGGTCGGCGGTTTCGTCGTCGAGAATGCTGGAAGGTGACATGCCGTCCAAAATAGGTGCATATGAACGTATTGTCAAGAAGAACGATTTTGGGATTAGTTCGCCCGGCGCTGCGCCGCGACGAGGCGGGAGATGCGGACGAAGTCGAGCACCGCCGGCGAGGTCTCGCCGGCCGGCCAGGCGATGGCCAGCTCCACCGCCTGCGGCAGGTCGTCGAGCGGTCGGTAGGCCAGTTCCGGCAGCGGCATGTGCGCCACCCAGGACGGCACGATGCCGAGGCCGACGCCGGCGGCGGCGAGGGTGACGATCGACAGGGTGTGCGAGGCGTCCTGCACCACCATCGGCCGCACCCCGGCCTGGCGGAATGCCTCCAGCACAAGGTTGCTGTAGCTGGCGCCGAGGATCGGCGCATAGCCGATGAAGGGCTGGCCGGAGAAGTCGCGCAGCGACAGGTCGGGCTTGGCCGCGAGCGGATGCGTCCGGGGCAGCACTGCGACGAAGCCCTCGCTCGACAGCCGCTCCATCTGCATGAAGCCGGCCGCGGTGGTCGGCCGGATGAAGGCGACGTTGATGCCGCCGGTGTCCAGGGTCTTCAGCTGCTCGGCCGTGGTCAGGGGCACGACGTCGACGGAGACCGCGGGATAATCCTGGCGGAACGCGCGGATGATGGCGGGCAGGAACTGCGACAGCGCCAGATGCACGCCGCCGACGACGAGGTGGCCGACATGCTCGCCCGAGATCGCCCTGGTGTGGGAGATGGCGCGGTCCAGGCCGCTCAGCACGTCGCGCGCATGGCGCAGCAGGATCTCGCCGGCCGCGGTCAGCTTGACCCGCCGCGTGGTGCGGTCGAACAGGCGCACACCCATCCGCTCCTCCAGCTGCCGGATCTGCTGGCTGAGCGGCGCCTGGGCCATGCCGAGGCGGTCGGCGGCGCGGCCGAAATGCAGCTCCTCCGCCAGGCAGGCGAAGTAGGTCAGATGCCGCAGCTCGATGCCCCTATTCATATCTGCGAGATATAAATGCCTTTGTATTTTTGTGATAGATCCCATGGGATCGCTGTGGTTCGCTAGCGCCTTCGACGTCCCGGATCGGCCGCTGTCCTGCCGATCGCGGGCCCCCTCCCGAGACCGGCCCTGCCCGCCCCCGACAACGGAGAAGGCTGCTGCATGGTGCGCTTCTGGTCGGTGAAAGCCGCGCGGACCCTCCTGACGCTCTGGTTCGTCGTGACCTTCGCCTTCATCGTCCTGCGGGTCTCGGGCGACCCGGTGCAGTCGCTGCTGGGCCCCGACGCCACGATCGAGGAGATCGCCCAGTTCCGCGAGGCCTGGGGCCTCGACCGGCCGCTGCCCGAGCAGTATCTGCGCTACGTCGTGCAGATGGCGTCGGGCGAGTTCGGCACCTCCTACCGCGACGGAAGGTCGGTGACCGAGATCATCGCCGAGCGCGTGCCCTGGACCGTGCTGCTCGGCCTCTCCGCCTATGCCGTCGCCATCCTGGTCGGGGTGCCGGCCGGCATCGTCGCGGCGCTGCGCCGCGGCTCCGCCCTCGACCGGCTGGTGATGGGCTTCGCCGTGTTCGGCTTCGCCCTGCCGAACTTCTTCCTCGGCATCCTGCTGATCCTGTTGTTCTCCCTGACCCTGCAATGGCTGCCGAGCTCCGGCACCGGCTCGATCCTGCACCTCTTGATGCCGGCCGCGACCCTCGGCGTCTACACCGCCGGCACGCTGGCGCGCTTCACCCGCTCGGCGATGCTGGAGGTGCTGGACAGACCCTATATGCGCGCCGCGGCGGCGAAGGGCGCGCCGCCTTTGTACCGGGTGCTGCGCCACGCCTTGCCCAACGCCGCCATCCCGATCGTCACCGTCATCGGCCTCAATCTCGGCGCGCTGGTCGGCGGCGCGGTGGTGGTGGAGACGGTGTTCGCCTGGCCGGGCATCGGCCGGCTGCTGGTCACCGCCGTGACCTCGCGCGACCTCGCCGTGGTGCAGGCGCTGGTGCTGCTGGTCGCCGTCACCATGGTCGCGGCCAATCTCGCGGTCGACCTGCTGTACGGGCTGCTCGACCCGCGCATCCGCACGGCGCGCTGAGGGCCGGGCGATGCGGCGCTTCCCCTGGCTCCTCGCAGCGGCTTTCGCGATCCTGGCAGCGGCGCTGCTGGCCGCCCTGTTCGGCGGCTGGCTGACGCCCTACGGCGTGACCCAGCAGAACCTGCTCGCCCGGCTCAAGCCGCCGTCCTTCCTGGGCGGCGACCCGCGCTACCTGCTCGGCACCGACCGCCTCGGCCGCGACATGGTGGCCCGGCTGGTCGGCGGGCTGCAGATGTCGCTGTCGGTCGCCGTCGCCGGCACGGTGATCGGGGCGGTGGTCGGCTGCACCATCGGCTTCATCGCTGCGCATTTCCGCGGCTGGGTCGAGGAGTCGCTGATGATGCTGGTCGACTTCCAGGCGTCCCTGCCCTTCATCCTGATCGCGCTGACCCTCCTGGCCTTCTTCGGCAACAGCCTGACGCTGTTCGTCATCCTGATGGGGCTGCATGGCTGGGAATCCTACGCCCGGCTGGCGCGCGGCGTGGTCCTGTCCGCCGCCAGCCAGCCCTATGCCAAGGCGGTGGTGGCGCTGGGCGCCGCGCCGATGCGCCTCTACCTGCGGCACATCCTGCCGAATGTGGCGAGCGCGCTGATCGTCCAGATCACGCTGAACTTCCCGCAGATCATCCTGCTCGAGACCTCGCTGAGCTTCCTCGGCCTCGGCATCCAGCCGCCCTTGACCAGCCTGGGCCAGATCCTCGGCGACGGCCGCGAATACCTGTCCAGCGCCTGGTGGATCGCGGTCTGGCCCGGGCTGGTGATCTTCGCCGTCACCCTGTCGATGAGCATCGTCGGCGACTGGCTGCGCGACCGGCTGGACCCGATGCTGCGCCACCGCACCGCCTGAGACCCGGACCAGACAAACAAAGGAGGCTTCGATGTTCACAAGACGCGGTTTCGGCAAGCTGGCGCTCGGCGCCGGCGCCGTCTCGCTGGCAACGCCGCTGCGATACGGGCGGGCGGCGGACCGGCCGGCGCTGACCATCGCGGTCGACAACCTGTGGCAGACGATGTCGCCGATCAACGGCCTCAGCACCACCTCCAACCGGATCTTCCCGAACTTCTACGAGGCGCTGATCGAGCGCGACTACCTCTCCGACCCGAACGGCCTGGCGCTGGCGCCGAAGCTGGCGACGAAGTGGGAGCGGAACGGCACGGTCTGGACCATCGAGCTGCGCCAGGGCGTGAAGTTCCACGACGGCACGGAGATGACGGCCGAGGACGTCGCCTTCACCCTCGGCGCCGACCGGCTGTGGGGGCCGAAGCCGTTCGAGCCGCGCGGCAGAACCTTCACCGCCGGCTTCAAGCGGGTCGAGGCGACCGGCCCCCACACCATCGAGATCGAGACCGCCACGCCCGACCCGAACGTCCCGGGCAAGCTGACCGGCAATATCGGCCTGGTGGTGCCGAAGAAATACTATCTCGAGGTCGGCGTCGACCGCTTCGGCCAGGCGCCGATCGGCACCGGACCCTACAAGGTCACCACCTTCCGCTCCGGCGAGGCGATGGTGCTCGACGCCTTCGACGGTTATTGGGGCGACCCGCCGCCGGCGCGGCAGCTGGTGTGGAAGATCGTGCCGGAATTCGCGGCACGCCTGGCCGGGCTGGTGTCGAAGGAGTTCGACTTCATCGTCAACATCCCGACCGACCAGGAGCCGACGCTGCAGGGCTATCCCGAAATCAAGCTGGTCCGGCGCCAGGTCGAGAACTACCCGGCCTTCGCCTTCAACACCCTGCCCGACCCGCCGGACAATCCGCTGGTCGACCCGAAGCTGCGCTACGCCATGGTCCAGGGCGTCAACATGGACGAGATCGTCACGGCCCTGTTCGGCGATGCCACCTTCCACCCGGCGGTGCCGTTCAACTTCACGGAATACGGCAAGTTCTACGACCCCGATCTGAAGCCGAAGCTGCCCTACGACCCGGAGCGGGCCAAGGCCCTGGTCAAGGAGACCAGCTATGACGGCCAGAAGCTGCTGTGGCACATCACCCGGCAGTTCTATCCGAACTACGAGGCCGCGGCCGAGATCATGGTCGAGCAGTGGCGCGAGATCGGCGTCAATGTCGAGGCGCAGGTGCTGGACAATTTCGAGCTGGTCTACCGCCGCCCCTACCATTTGATGAACATGTCGATGAGCTCGGACTTCATCCCGGGCGACCCATACCAGCCGCTGTGGCTGGACTGGGGCCCGACCGCGACCCGCTCCACTGCGAGCTGGAAGACCTGGACGCCGACCGAGAAATTCGTCGAGCTCGGCCGCGCTTTCGAGAAGGAGATCGAGTTCGAGAAGCGCAAGGCCGCCTATCTCGCCTTGTCGGAGGAATGGCAGCGGGTCACGCCGGGCTTCTATCTGTGGAAGAGCGTCTACAACTGGGCGCATCGCGGCGACATCGCGTGGACGCCGATCGGCGACAGCGACATGCGCATGTATGGCGGCTATCTGAAGCTGGGCTGAGACCGATGCCGCTGCGCAAGTACGCCCTGAAGGACATGACCTTCGTGGAGTTCCGCGAGCGTCTGGCCGAGCGCCCGGTCGTCCTGCTGCCCTTCGGCAGCCAGGAGGAGCAGGGCCCGCACGCCCCGATGGGCGACTACATGCTGACCGAGCGGCTGTCGCTGTTGGCGGCGGAGGCGGCGGATGCGATCGCCGCCCCCACCGTCCCCTTCGGCTATGCCGATTTCTTCCGCACCGTGCCGGGCGGCATCCAGCTGCGCGCCGAGACCTTCTCGGCGGTGCTGGAGGATACGGTGACTGCCTTCCTCGACCATGGCGTCGAGCATCTGGTCGTGTTCAACGGCCACAGCTCGAACGCGCCGCTGATCGACCAGGCGCTGCGCCGCCTGCGGCGCCAGCGCGGCGTGGCGGTGGCGGCGCTGAACATCTGGCGCCTGATCCCGCCCGAGCTGTGGCGCGAGCTGCACGGCGACAGGGCCGCCCAGGCCCGCGGCCATGGCGGCGACCCGCTGACCTCGGTCTATCTGCACCTGTTCCCGGAGCTGATGCGGCCCGATCTGGTGCGCCCGGCGACGCCGTCCCAGGCCTTCGGCCTGCCGACCGACGGCGTCGCCGCGGTCAGCTTCGAGGGGCTGGCGGTGCAGGTGCCGCTCGACGTCACCGAGGTCAACCCGGACGGCATGCTGGGCGGCGACCCGACCCTGGCCGATGCCACGATCGGCGCCCGCATCGTCGAGCACATCACCGGCTTCACCGCCCGCTTCGTCGCCCATTTCCGCCGCTGCGACCCGCGCCGGGTCGAGGCGACGCCGGCATGAGTTCCCTCCTCGCCATCGAGAATCTGCGCGTGAAGCTGCCGCCTGCGGCGGAGCGGCTGGACGCCGTCTCGAACCTGTCGCTGGCGCTCGGCCGTGGCGAGATCCTCTGCGTCGTCGGCGAATCCGGCTCCGGCAAGTCGATGACGGCGCTGGCGGTGATGGGCCTGCTGCCGGCCAACCTGCCGGCGCCGAGCGGCCGCGTGATCTTCGAGGGCCGCGACCTGCTGGCCCTGGCCGAGCGCGAGCGGCGCGACCTGGCCGGCCGGCGCATCGCCATGATCTTCCAGGAGCCGAGCGCCGCGCTGAACCCGATCTACCGGGTCGGCGACCAGGTGGCCGAGACCTTCCGGCTGCACACGAAGCTCTCCGCCGCCGAGATCCGCGAGCGCGTGCTGGCGCTGTTCCGTGAGGTCCGCCTGCCCGACCCCGAGCAGCTGTATCACAGCTATCCGCACCAGCTGTCCGGCGGGCAGTGCCAGCGCGTGATGATCGCGACCGCGCTGGCGCTGGACCCCGCCATCCTGATCGCCGACGAACCGACCACCGCGCTCGACGTCACCACCCAGGCGCAGATACTGCGGCTGATGCTGGATCTGCGGCAGCGGCACGGCACCGGCATCCTGTTCATCACCCATGATTTCGGCGTGGTCGCCGAGATCGCCGACCGGGTCGCGGTGATGCAGAACGGAAGGCTGGTCGAGGAAGGGCCCCGCGACCGCGTGCTGCGCCGGCCGGAGGCGGCCTACACCCGCGACCTGCTGGCCGCGGTGCCGATGCTGGAGCCGCGCCGCGCCCGGCCGGGGCTGGGCCCGGTCGCCGTCTCGGCCAAAGGCATCGCCAAGACCTTCCGCAAGTCCGGGCTGTTCGGCGGCGGCCGCAGCGTCAAGGCGGTGGACGGAGTCGATGTCGAGATCCGCCGTGGCGAGACGCTGGGGCTGGTCGGCGAATCCGGCTCCGGCAAGTCCACTTTGGCGCAATGCGTCATCCGGCTGATCGAGCCCGAGCGCGGCGACATCGTGCTGCCGGGCGGCTCCTTCTCCGCCCTCAGGGGCAGGGCGCTGCGGGCGGCACGGCGGCGGGTTCAGATCGTGTTCCAGGATCCCTACAGCGCGCTCGACCCGCGGCAGAGCGTCGGCGCCGCGATCGCCGAGGGGCCGGTGATCCACGGCGTCGACCGGGCCGAGGCCCGGCAGCGCGCGTTGAAGCTGCTGCAGGCCGTCGGCCTCGACGCCGAGGCGGCCGGCCGGTTCCCGCATGAATTCTCCGGCGGCCAGCGCCAGCGCATCTGCATCGCCCGGGCGCTGGCGATCGAGCCGGACCTGCTGATCGCCGACGAATCCGTCTCGGCGCTCGACGTCTCGGTCCAGGCCCAGATCCTGGACCTGCTGGCCGAAATGCAGCAGCGGCTCGGCTTCGCCATGCTGTTCATCACCCATGACCTGCGCGTGGCCAGCCGGATCTGCGACCGCATCGCCGTGATGCGCCAGGGCCGCATCGTCGAGGAGGGCGAGCCCGCCGCCCTCTTCGGCGCCCCGCGCGAGGCTTACACCCGCGAGCTGCTGTCGGCCGTGCCCGGGCGCGACTGGGGCCGGGACACAGCCGGGCCGGAAGGAACGATGCTGCATGAGAAAGTATGAGATCGGCGCCGTGCCGCCGCAGATCGCCCAGGCTGGTCAGAAGCTGGGCGACCTCTCCGGCGCCAGCCGCCTGGTCGCCGCCGCCGACCAGGAGGGTGTCCAAGGCTGATCTCCATTACGCTGGCGCCTTGAGCAAGCCGACCGCCCTGGTCAATCGAAGCGGGGCGGCTCGGCGGCAGTGCGCAGCGCCTCCAGCAACGCTGCCGAGGGCCGCCCCGTGATCGGCAGACCGTGGCTCCCCTGGAAGGTGGCGATCGCGGCCCGGGTCTTGCGCCCGAGCCGGCCATTCGCCCGACCGGCATCCAGGTTCAGCTTCCCCAGCAGCAGCTGGATTTCCCTGATCTGGGCGCTGCTGGCCGGCAGGTCAGGCGCGATTGCCGGTGGCGCGGCGGTCGCGGCCGGCGGCACGGCTGCCGTCTGGCCGGGGCCGGCCGGCCCCGGCGCCGCCCGGTTGCCCGGGACCTGCTGCGGGCTCTCGGCGGCCGCAGTGGTTTGGGCCGGTGCCAGACGCCCGGCGTCCAGGGCCGCTTGCAGCCTTGCCAGCGCCTGCTTTCCCTGCTCGTCGCCGGCCTTGGCTGCGATCCGGTACCAGCCGGCGGCCATCACCGGGTTGGGCGGCCCGAGCTCGCCGGCTTCATAGAGGCGGCCCACCTCATACGCACCGCGCGGCTTGCCGGTGACACTGGCCCTGCGGAACCAATTCATCGCCTCTCTCGCGTCGCGTGGCACGCCGAGGCCTTGCTCCCACAGAAAGCCGAACGCATAAGCGGCATCGGCTTTACCCTGGTCGGCGGCGCGGCGGTACCAGTAGGCGGCGTGCTCATAGCTCTGCGGCACGCCCGCGCCCTGTGCGAAGGCGGTGGCGATCTGATACTCGGCGTTCGCGTCGCCGGCGACGGCCTTGCGCGCCAGATCGCGCAGTTCGGCAGAGGCGTTGTCCGGCAGCTGCAACTGGGCTGCCGGGTCACCGTCCGGGATATGCGGCGATGGTGCGGCCGCCCTGACGACGGGCGCCGGAGCCGCGGGCGCGGCCTGTGGAGTAATGACTGTGGCAGCGGTTGCAGAATCGGATGCTTGCGGCGCTTCGGCCGAAGCGGCGTCGCCCCAGCCCAGCCCCAGATCGTCCAGCGTGGAGCAGCCGACCACGGTGAAGCCGAGCAGGACCGCCACCGCGTGGCGGGCGGCACCCCGGTGCACAGGGTTCGGCTCACGCTCGAGGCTGGTCGCATCATCGGCCAGTGATTTCACCGGACCTCCTCGCCGTTGCTGAATCGAGATGGCGCGCCCATGCGCCGGCCAAGCCCCGATGGCGCCGTCTCCCGGCCCGTCCGATGGCGACTTGGCAGGGGACATTCACCGGCGGGCCGTTGGACGATGACTCATTGCCCGGGCGATCGCGACTGGCCCAATGGTACATACCCTGCCTTATCGTGCGCCCGATACGGGGCTCTGCTTCCCCGAATTCCGAATGGCCATACGTCCTTCGTGGTACCCACCGGCGCCGGCACCATGTCGCTGATGCCTCGCTCACCCGCGCGACAGCTCAGGAATGCCTGCGCACTCCTCGTCCGATGCTCCCTTTCGCTGGCGCGGAGGAGCCGATCCGCGGCGATGATTGATCGGCCGCAGCCGACCGGCCGGGCGCGTGGACCTTGAGCAGCTCGGTCAGCCGCTCCAGGTTGCCGGCCGTCATCTCGGCACGGGTGGCGAAGGCCAGCTCGCGCGCCTCGCGCTCACCATGACGAAGGATCGAGTACTTCTTCTGGTGCCGTACCCCGTCCTGGGTCCAATAGGCGACCCAGAAGGCGGTCGTGCCCTGCGGGCGAGCATAGCGCGAGACCCCCGGGATGCCATGCGGGGTGTTCTTGCGCCGGACCAGCATGCTGCGCAGCGATCTGATCTGTCGGTGTTCTTCGAGATCCTTCATGGCGAACGCCTCGGCCGCGGCCTTGGCCCGCGCCGAGGTGCCGAACGCCCGGTCGGAGAAGAATTTGCGCGTATGCAGCCCAGCAACCGAGTACTGGACGAGCCAACCGAGCATCCGCTTCGCCTTGTCGTCAATTCGACTGACGCGCATCGGACTCTCCAAACTGACCCGCGGAGTCTCGCATACTGTGCCGCTGATGTGCAGATGGAGGGGGTACCGCTTCCGGATGAGACATGCTGCCGGTCTCCCTGTCCGGCGCCCTACCCGCTGGCCCGGACCACCAGGCTGAGATCCACTAGCTCGATGCTGCGCTCCGGCGACCCGCCGCCGAGGCGGGTCAGCAGCATCCGGCCGGCGCGTCGGCCGATGTCGTCGCTGTCGATGCGGACCGTGGTCAGCCCCGGCTCCAGCGCCTCCGCCAGTTCGATATCGCCGAAGCCGGCCACCGCCAGGTCGCCCGGCACGGCGAGGCCGCGGCGCCGCGCCTCGAACAGCGCGCCGATCGCCAGCAGGTCGTTGCCGAAGAAGGCTGCGTCGAGCGGCTCGCCCTGCTCCAGCAGCGCGGCCATGGCGCGGCGCCCCTCGGCCAGACCGGCCGGGCCCTCGACCGGCAGCTCCGCCGCCGGGCGCAGCCCGCGCTTGGCCAGACCCTCCTTGAAGCCCTGCAGCCGCAGCACGCCGCGGCCGCCGCCGCGGCCGACATAGGCAATACGGCGATAGCCGCGCTCGCCGAAATGCTCGCCGACCAGCCGACCGCCGTCGAAATTGGAGAAGCCGACCAGCATGTCGATCGGGTCCTGCGGATAGGCCCAGGTCTCCATCACCGGCACGCCGAGCGAGCGCAGCGCCTCGCGGTTCTCCTCCAGCTCGATCACCCCGGTGAACAGAACCGCCGCGGGCTTGAGGTCGCGCAGCGACCGGATCATCGCCGTCTCGCGCGCATAGGAATACGCGGTCTCGCCCGTCATCAGCCGGTAGCCCGCCGGCTCCAGCACCTCGGCGCAGGCCCGCACGGCGCGGGAGAATTGCGGGTTGGCGATGTTGGAGACGAAGGCGGCGACCAGGGTCGACGGCGCGGTCGCGGCCGACACCGCCGGCCGGCCGCCAGAGCGCAGGCGGATGGCGTCCTGGTTGGGCGCGTAGCCGGTCTGCTCGATCGCGGCCTGGATGCGGCGGCGCTTGTCCTCCGCCACCTTCTCCGGCTGGCGCAGCGCGCGGGAGACGGTGATCGGCGACACCCCGGCAATGCGCGCGACCTCATCGATGCGGGGCGGCCGCTTCTCCGAATCCGTCATCCGCTCCCCTCCACCCCGCCTTCGCCTCACGCCGGTCACCGGCCGGCGTCCAGCACCTCGGCCACCTGGATCAGACAGTCGCCCGGTTCGCACCGGCTGTGCAACCGGTGCGAGATCACGACGCCGGCCTCGGCGAAGCGCAGCGGCGCCTCCGCCACCTCCAGCCGGTCCAGGTCGTGCACCCAGCCGGCCAGGTCTCCGACTTCGACCTCGGCGCCGACCTCCACCGCCGGCTCGAACCAGCCGGGGGCCGTGGCATAGATCGCCTGGCTGTGCCGGGCCAGGGACAGCAGGCGCATCGGCCCCGCGGCGGGCGCCGGACCCAGCAGCGGCGCGTCGATGATGCCCAGGGCCAGCAGCAGGGCGTCGATCGCGGCCGACGCCCCGCGCATCGTCGCCGGCGTCACCGTGCCGCCGCCGCCGAACTCGCCGGACAGGCCGATCGTGCCGGCCCGCGCCGCGGCGCCCATCGAGGTCGGTGCCGCCGGGCCGTTGTCGGCAATGAAGCCGTAGGGCAGGCCGAGCGCGCGCATCAGCGCCACCGCCCGCTCCTGCCGCGCCGGGTCGGCATGGCGCTCGATCAGGGCGCAGGGCAGATGCGCCATCGAGGTGCCGCCGGAATGCAGGTCGAACACCACGTCGTGGCGCGGGAACAGCTCGCGCTCGAGGAAATCGGCGATGCGCTGGGTCGGGGTGCCGTCCGGGTCGCCCGGGAAGGCGCGGTTGAGGTTGCCGCCGTCGAGCGGCGAGCAGCGCTTCGACGCCCGCACCGCCGGCGCGTTGGTCATCGGCAGGATGGTCACCGCGCCGCGCATCCGGGCCGGGTCCAGCCGGCGGACCAGCCGGGCCAGAGCGAATTCGCCCTCGTATTCGTCGCCATGGTTGCCGGCCATCAGCAGCACGCTGGGGCCGTCGCCGTTCCGGATCCGCGCGACCGGCACCTTGACATGGAAATAGGGCGACCGGTCGACCGAGAAGGGTATTCCCAGATGGTCCAGGACGCGGCCGTCGGCGTCGAAATCGATGGTGTGGAACAGACCCGTATGCATCTCGGTCCTCGGGGCGCAGGGATGCCACCCGGCAGGGCGGCGACTTATTTGAGATCGGCTCTCCAGCCCTTCCCCGTCACGGCGAGGCGCGCAGCGCCGTGACGGATCATATTTCGGGCAACCGGCACTACATCAGCGGCAGCTGCTGCGCCGCGCCGAACCAGGTGGTCTGCAGCTTCGCCAGCTTGCCGTTGAGGCGGTTGTAGTAGAGGAAGGTGTTGATCCAGTTCAGCAAATCCGGCTGGCCGTGCTGGATCACGACATGGGCGGGCGACTGGCGGATCAGGAATTTCAGCTCCACCTCCTTGCCCGGATTCTGCTGCGACACGGTGCGGGCGATGGCGCTGTTCTCGGCGAACATCTCGGCCTGGCCCGACAGATACGCGCCGACGGCCGAGGGCGCGTCCTCGAAACGGTTATACGCGGCGTCCGGCGCATTCTCGGTCAGCCACAGGTCCAGCGTCGTGCCCTTGGCGACGGCGATGCTGTGGCCGGCCAGGGCCGCGGCATTCTCGAACGGCGCGATGCTCTTCGGCCCGTAGACGCCGAGATCGACCGCGGCATAGGGCTGCGAGAAGGCGACCTGCTGCGCCCGCTCCGGCGTGGCGCCGGCGGCGGCGATCAGCACGTCGACCTTGTCGGCCAGCAGGCTGGGGATGCGGCTGGCGCCGGTGACCTGCACCAGCTCGAGCTCGACGCCCATATCGGCCGCCATCAGCTTGGCCAGGTCGATGTCGAGGCCGGCGGCCTCGCCCGCCTCGTTCTTGAAGCCCCAGGGCGCCACGTCCATCAGCACCCCGACCCTGAGCTTGCCGGCGTCGAGCACGTCCTGCAGCTTGTCCGCGTGGGCCGCGGCCGGCAGGGCCAACGCGGCCACCGCTGCGGCGGCGGCCAGCAGGCGGCGGAATCCGGTGATCATGAAAACCTCCTTCTGTTCGTTGCTTCGGGTCATTGCACGGAGCCGATGAAGCTCTTGAGCTCCGGCGTCTGCGGAGCGCCGAAAATCCGGTCCGGCGGCCCCTCCTCCCAGACCCGGCCCTGATGCATGAAGACGATCTTGGTCGCGACGTTGCGGGCGAAGCCCATCTCATGCGTCACCAGGATCATGGTCATGCCCTGGCGCGCCATCTGCTCCATCACCCGCAGCACCTCGCCCACCAGCTCGGGGTCGAGGGCCGAGGTGACCTCGTCGAACAGCATCAGCTGCGGCGACATGGCGAGGCAGCGGGCGATGGCGACGCGCTGCTGCTGGCCGCCGGACAGCCGCTCGGGCCAGGCGTCGATCTTGTCGGCCAGGCCGACCCGGCCCAGCACCTCGGCCGCCAGTGCCCGCGCCTCGCCTTTGCGGATCCGGCCGGTCAGGATCGGCGCCAGGGTGACGTTGCGCTCGACCGTCAGATGCGGGAACAGGTTGTAGCTCTGGAACACGATGCCGACGCGCTGGCGCAGTGCCCGCAGATCCCTCATCCCGGCGCGGACTTGCTTGCCCTCGATCCGCACCTCGCCGTCCTCGATCGTCTCCAGCGCGTTGATGCAGCGCAGCAGCGTCGACTTGCCGGAGCCGGAGCGGCCGATGATGGTGACGATCTCGCCCTCCGCCACGTCCAGCGAGATGCCCTTCAGCACCTCGACCGGGCCGAAGCGCTTGCGCAGGTTCCGGACTTCAACGAGCGCCATTGAGACGGGCCTCCAGCGAGCGCGACCAGGTGGTCAGGGGGAAGCAGATCGCGAAATAGATCGCGGCGACGACGGTGTAGGTCAGCAGCGGCTGGAAGGTGGCAGCGCTGGCCATCTGCCCGGCCCGCGCCAGCTCGACGAAGCCGACGACCGAGGCCAGCGAGGTGTTCTTCACCAGCTGCACCAGGAAGCCGACCGTGGCCGGCAGGGCGATGCGGAAGGCCTGCGGCCCGATCACCCAGCGGAACTGCTGCCATTTGGTCAGGCCGAGGCATTCCGCCGCCTCCCACCGCGCCGGCTTCACCGCCTCGATGCCGCCGCGCCAGATCTCGCCCAGGAACACCGCGGTCCAGATGGTGTAGGCGACGCCGACGGCGACCAGCGCCGGCACGTCGACGCCGAGGAACACCGGCATGCCGAAATAGAAGAACATCAAGAGGCCGAGCAGCGGCACGCCCTGGACCAGCTGCAGCAGCAGGGCCGCGATCCAGCGCGGCAACCCCGCCCGCCCGGCCCGCATCACCGCGAGGCCGAGCGCCAGCGGCCCGCCGCAGCCGAGCGCGATCAGGGCCAGCGCCACCGTCCATTGCAGCGCGGCGAGAAGCGACAGCAGGTCGCCGGCGGAGAAGATTCGCATCCCGCCCCTCCCCTAGCGCCGGACCGGCCAGCGGAAGGCCAGCCGGCCTATCGCCGCGAACAGCAGCTTGAAGGCCACCACCATCGCCAGATACATGGCGCAGACCACGGCATAGACCTCGAAGCTGCGGAAGCTGCGGCTCTCGACGAAGCCGGCGGTGTGGAACAGCTCCTCCGCCGAGACCTGGGAGGCGAGCGAGGAGCCGAGCAGCAGCAGCACGAACTGGCTGGTGATCGACGGGTAGACGTTGCGCAGCGCCGGCGGCAGCACGACATGGCGGAACACCTGCCAGCGCGTGAGCCCGAGGCAGGATGCGGCCTCCACCTGGCTGCGGTGGATCGAGTCGAGGCCGGAGCGCACGATCTCGGTGGCATAGGCGCCGAAATAGAGGCTCAGCGCCACCGCCGCGGCCTCGAAGGGCGGCAGCTTCAGCCCCATGCCCGGCAGCACGAAGAAGATCAGGAACAGCTGGATCAGCGCCGGGGTGTTGCGGATCAGCTCGACATAGGCGCGGACCGCGATCCGCAGCGGCTTGGGGCCGTGGCGCAGCGCCAGCGCGCCGGCGACGCCGATCGCCAGCCCCGCCGCCGCGGCGATCGCGGTCAGCAGCAGCGTCATCAGGGCGCCGTCCAGCAGCTGCCCCTCATAGCGCCAGAGCGGCCGGAAGTTCAGGCGGTCCATGACAACGTTGTCTTTTGAGTGCGCACGAAGGCAGTGGCGGAATTCATGGCCCGGATCAGCCGAAGCAGGTGGGATAGGCGGCCTGGACTCGGCCCTGGCCGTCGATACCCCAGATCACCCGCCAGCGGTCGAGGCAGGTGCAGGGGTGGGAGATGCCGAACTCGATGACGTCGCCGACCGCGACCGGGCTGTCGGCGCCGAGCGCCAGGAATCCATGCTGGTCGTTCAGCTTCATCACCCGCGCCTCCTCCGGCCGGGCGAAGCTCGCCAGCGGGCGGCCGTCGCGATGCAGGCGCAGCGGCGTCGGCAGGTCCTGGTCGAAGGAGACGTCGCGCATGCCCATGCCGCAGATGGCCAGGCCCGGCGCCGGGCGCGACAGCACCTCGGCCCAGATCCGGAGCGCCGGGCGGAACCCGTCCGACGCGCTGGCCACCGCGCCACCCAGGCGGAAGCCCTGGCGGGCGTCGAGCGCCGCCAGGCCGCGCTTGTAGATGCCGTGGTCGTGGAAGAAGATCGCGCCGCTGCGCAGCACCAGCCGGGCCTTGCCGTCGGCCGCGGCCACCGGGCCGAGATGCTGCACGATCAGGTCGAAATAGACCGACCCGCCGGCGGTCAGGATCAGCGGCGCCTGTGGACCGACAGCGGCGCGGACCTTGCCGAACGCCTCCGCCGCCAGCGCCGCGAGATCGGCGATCGCCGTCCGCGTCCGCTCGGCATCCACGGTCGCCGCCGCGCCCTCATAGGCGCCGATTCCGGCCAGGCGCAGCCTTCCCTCGCTGGCCTGGACCGCGGTGATCACCCGCTCCGCCGCCGCCAGGTCGCGGGCGCCGGCGCGGCCGGTCCCGACCTCGACCACCACCGGCAGCGGCGCCAGCCGCGCCTCGCGCCAGGCGGCGTCCAGCGCCGATGCGGCCTCGGGGGAATCGACGAAGGCGTAGATCTCGGCCCGGGGATAGGCCTCGTGCAGGCGGGCCAGGCGGCGCGCACCGCCCGGGCCGCCGACCTGGTTGGCCAGGATCAGCCGGTTCAGCCCGGCGCGCAGCATCACCGCGGCCTGGCGGATATCGGCCACCGTGGTGCCCCAGGCCCCGGCCGCGACCAGCGAGGCCGCCAGCGCCGGCGCCATCGGCGTCTTGGAATGCGGCGCGATCGCCGCCCCCTGCTCCGCCACGTAACGCAGCATCAGCGCGCGGTTGCCGGCGAAGGCATCCTCGTCCAGGGTCAGCACCGGCAGCGACATGGTGCCCTCGGCCGGGTGCCAGCCCTGCGCCGCCACGGCGTCCAGCGGGATCGGCCCGGCGCCCGGCGGCACGCCCCGGATGCCGTCATGCAGCATGTCCGCTTCCCGCAAGATGATCCCGTCGGCCACGATCGCCGCTCCCCTTCCCCGTCATTGCACTTTCTTAGACGGCAGCGGCGGGCTATCTGTCAAGACAACGTTATCATCGAACAGGACAGACATCCTGCGGGAGAGGCCTCGTGACCCAGCCTTATGACGGCCCGATCATCGACGCGCACCACCATCTCTGGGACCTCTCGATGGACCGCCATCCCTGGCTGCGTCCGGCACGGGGAGAGATGGTGTTCGGCGACAACGCGCCGCTGCGCCGGAACTACCTGCCGGCCGACTATCGCACGGATGCGCGGAACCAGCCGGTGGTCGCGACCGTGCACATCGAGGCCAGCTGGGACCCGGCCGATCCGGTGGCGGAGACGGAATGGCTGGAGACGCTGGGCGATCGCGGCGGCGTCGCCGAGCGCATCGTCGCCCATGTCCCGCTCGAGTCACCGGATGCGGCGGCGCTGCTCGAGCGGCAGGCGGCCTTCCCCCGTGTCGTCGGCATCCGCGACATCCTGAGCTGGCATCCCGACCCGGCGCGCAGCTTCGTCGCCCGGCCGGACCGGATGGACGACCCGGCCTGGCGCCGCGGCCTGGCCCGGCTGGCCGGGCACGGCCTGAGCTTCGACCTGATGATCTATCCGGGCCAGATGGCCGACGCGCTGCGGCTGGTGCGCGACGTCCCCGGCCAGGTCTTCGTCCTGAACCATTGCGGCAGCCCGGCCGACCGCGACCCGGAGAGCATGGCCCGCTGGCGCGCCGGGCTGGCGGCGCTGGGCCGCGAGCCCAATGTCCATCTCAAGATCTCCGACCTCGTGGCCTATGACCACGACTGGACACCGGACAGCCTGCGCGACGTGGTGCTGACGTGCCTGGACGCCTTCGGCCCCGGCCGGTCGATCTTCGCCAGCGACTTCCCGGTGGCCGGTCTGCACGCCTCTTTCGACCAGGTCTGGGACGGCTTCAAGGCGATCACCGCGGACCTGACCCCGGCCGAGCAGCGGGCGCTGTTCCACGACAACGCCCGCCGGCTGTACCGGATCGGCTAGCGCCGCGCCTCTCGCCCCGACAGCAGCAGCAGGCCCAGGATCAGCCCGCCGAACAGGATGCTGCGCCAGCCGGGCGAGGCGTTCACCACGGTGATCAGCGCGGTGATGGTGACCAGCAGGATCGCCCCCGGGATGGTGCCGGCATAGGTGCCGCGCCCGCCCAGGATCGAGGTGCCGCCCAGCACCACCGCGGCGATCGAGGTCAAGAGGTACGGGTCGCCGATGCCGACATAGCCCTGCCGGTTCATGCCCAGCACCAGCATCCCGGCGATGCCGGCCGCGAGCCCGCTCAGCGTGTACAGCAGCACCGTCGTCCGCCCGACATCGACGCCGGACAGCCGCGCCGCCAGCGGGCTGGTGCCGAGAGCGAAGATCCGGGCGCCCGCCGCCGTGCGGTGCAGCAGCACCAGCACCCCGGCCGAGACCACCAGCCAGAGCAGGATGCCGACCGGCACCCCGGCCGGGCGGGCCGAGCCGAGCCATTCCACCACCGGGTTGCGCACGGTGATGGCACTGCCGCCGGCGACGATCACCAGCAGGCCCTGCAGCAGCGTCGCCATCGCCAGGGTCATGATCAGTGGATGCACTCTCAGCGCGGCGATGCCGAGCCCGTTGAGGAAGCCGATGCCGGCCGCGACCAGCAGCGTCGCCGCCACCCCGACCAGCCCGGTCGGATCCCAGGCCACCGACAGCAGCGGCAGCAGGATCGCCGTCACCGTGATCACCGCGCCGACCGCGAGGTCGATGCCGCCGCCGATCACCACCAGCGTCTGCCCGGCGGCGACGAGGCCGATCACGGCCGCCAGCTCCAGCAGGTAGCGCAGATGGCCATAGGCGCCGAAGCCGCGGGTCAGCAGGCTGGCGGCGATCCACACCGCGGCCACCACCAGCCAGGCCAGCACCGCCTTGTGCCGCAGGATCGCCGGCAGCCTGGTCGCGATCGCGCTCATGCCCGCCTCCAGCGGATCTGCGGCAGCGCCACGGCGCCGACGATGATCAGCCCCTGGGCGATGTATTGCGCCACGGGCGGAAAGCCCAGGAAGAACATGACGTTGATCATGACGCTGAGCAGCAGGCTGCCGGCGATGGCGCCGCGCATGGTGCCGGCCCCGCCGAGGAAGCCGACCCCGCCCAGCACGGAAGCGGCGATCGAGTTGAGGGTGAAGGGCGTGCCGATCACCGGGTCGCCCGATCCCGTCTGGGCCGCCACGAACAGCCCGGCCAGCGCCGCCAGCATGAAGCTGACGGCATAGGCCACGACCTTGGCGAGGTCGACCGGCACGCCGGAGCGGTAGGCGCCGACTGGGTTGTCGCCGGCGGCGTAGAGGCCGAGGCCGATCGGCGTCGCCAGGTACAGCTTCCAGCCGATCGCCAGCAGCACCAGCAGCAGCAGCGCCACCGGCTGGTTCCCCGCGAGAAGATCCGACAGCCAGCCCGGCACCTCGCCGCCCGGCCGCGGCAGCACCAGCAGCGCCGCGCCGCCGAGGATGAAGGACCCGGCCAGGGTGACGATGATCGCCGGCAGCCGGAAGAACGCGACGATCGCCCCCGCCCCGGCCCCGACCACGAGCCCGATCGCGGCCACGGCCAGCACCCCGCCGGGCACGCCGAGCGCGCCGTCGAAGCTGGTGGCTGCGACCACGGCGCCGAGGCTGACCATGGCGCCGACGGCCAGGTTGATGCCGCCGGTCAGCATGATCATCGCCTGGGCCATGGCCACCAGCGCCAGCGGGAACCAGTTCTGGGTGAACTTGGCGACGCCCTCGACGCTGACCAGCCCCGGGAACAGCGCGACATACAGCGCCAGGAACAGCGCCACGATCAGGTACAGCCCGCGCAGCCCCTGGTGGCGGCGGCCCTGGATCGCCCGATAGAGCGCCGGCCCGGCCGGCCCCGGCCCGCTCATGCCGCCAGCCCCGGCGCCGCGACGCCCATGGCGGCGCCGACGATCGCCTCTTCGCTGATCCCCGGCCGTTCCAGCGTCGCCACGGTGCGGCCGGCGAACATCACCGCCACCCGGTCGCAGAGATGGACCAGCTCGGGCGTGTCGGAGCTGAGCAGCACGATCGCCTTCCCCTGCGCCGCCAGCGCCCGCAGCATGACGTAGATCTCCCGCTTGGTCTCGACATCGACGCCCCGGGTGGGGTCGTTCAGCAGCAGCACGCGTGGCGCCAGCGGCAGCCACTTGGCCAGCGCCACCTTCTGCTGGTTGCCGCCGGACAGCGCCTGCACCGGCCGCGCCGTGTCGCCCTTGATGGTCAGCCGCTTCGCCAGATCGGCCACCGTCGCCGCCTCCCCTGCCCGGTCGCGCAGGCCACGCGAAGGCCGCGCCAGGGTCGGCAGCATCAGGTTGAAGGCGATGCTGTGCGGCAGCAGCAGCCCCTCCTTCTTGCGGTCGGCCGGCACATAGGCCAGCCCCGCCGCCGTCGCCTCGGTCACCTTGCCGAAGGGCCGGTCGGCGCCGGCGATGCGCGCAGCCTCTGCCGCCGCCGGCAGCGCGCCGACGAGGCCGAGCAGCAGGTCCTCCTGCCCCTGGCCGACCAGCCCGCCGATGCCGACCAACTCGCCGTAACGGACGGTCAGGTCGACCTCCCGAGCCGCCCCCGCCCGGAAGCCCCGGATCTCGATCGCCGTCTCCGCCTGGGCGGCCGGCTGCCAAGCCGGGAACAGGTCGCCCGGGTCGCGCCCGACCATCAGCCGCACCAGCCCTTCCGGATCGACCCCGGCCAGCGGCCGGTCGGCGGTGCGGCTGCCGTCCTTCAGCACCGTGGCGTAGTCGCAGAGGTCCAGCACCTCGTTCAGCCGGTGCGAGATGTAGAGGATGGCCACGCCCTCGTCGCGCAGCCGCCGCACCAGCCGGGCCAGGGTCTGCGCCTCATGCGCCGACAGCGAGGAGGTCGGCTCGTCCAGGATCAGCACCCGCGGCTCGCGGTAGAGGGCCTTGGCGATCTCGACCATCTGCCGGCGGCCGAGCGACAGCGCGTCGACCGGCAGGTCCAGCGGCTCGTCCAGCCCGACCAGGTCACAGGCCGCCCGGGCCCGCGCCGCCAGCGCGCGATAGTCGATCAGCCCGAGCCGCCGCGGATAGGCGCCGAGGCCGATATTCTCGGCGATCGACAAATGCGGCGCCAGGCTCAGCTCCTGCTGCACCACGGCGATGCCGGCGCGCTGGGCCTCGCGCGGCGTCAGGTGGCCGGCGCCGCGGCCATCGACCGTCAGCGACCCGCCATCCGGCCGCAGCGCCCCGGACAGGATGTTGATCAGGGTCGACTTGCCGGCCCCGTTCTCGCCCAAGAGGGCATGGACCCGGCCTGGATGCAGCGCGATCGAGACGTCGCACAGCACCGGATTGCCGAAGAAGGCCTTGGACACGCCCTCCGCAGCGAGGATGGGCGACGCCGTCGCGGCGCCGCCCCCGCCCCCCATGCTCACTTCGCCGCCAGCAGCTTGTCGAACAGCGCCGTGTCGTATTCCGAGAAGATGTAGCCGTCGGCCGGGAACTTGTCGGCCCGCGCCAGGTAGCCGTCGATGCTGGCGTCGTCGATCACCGGCAGCGGCACCTTGACGAAGGCCGGCACGTCCTTGCCCGAGAGCGCCTGCACCGCGGTGTAGACGGCGAGCGCGCCGAGCCAGTTCGGCTGCATCGTCGCCCAGCCCTTCATGTCGTGCTGCTTCCACAGCTCGAGGAACTGGCGGTAGTTCTCGCCGGTGGTCGGCACGTAGTCGCGGCCCTGCCGGTCCATCGCCAGGATCGCGCCGGCCGACAGCGCGCCGCCCAGCGACAGGATGCCGTCGATCTCCGAATTGGCGAACAGGAGGCTCGTCACCGCCTCCTGCGCCGGGGCGACGTTGTAGTCGGTGTTGGTCTCGGCCAGCACCTCGACCCCCGGATTGGCCTGCAGCACCGGCGTCGCGCCCTTGCGCCGGTCGTCGCTGACCGAGATGCCGGCCGGGCCGTTCAGCACGATGATCTTGCCCTTGCCGCCGATCTGCTTGACCAGCCACTCCGCGGCCTGGCGCCCCCAGTCCAGCGAGTCGGTGTTGATCTTGGCCGTGACCTTGTCGGTCTGCACCAGGCTGTCGAAGTTGATCACCGCGATGCCCTTGGCGCAGGCGTCGGCGACCACGCGGTCCAGCGCCGTGGCCGAGCCGGCGATCAGGATGATCGCGTCGACATCGGCGTCGATCATCGACTGGACCTGCTGGATCTGGGTGTTGGCGTTGCCCTGGGCGTCGGTGATGACCAGCTTGTCGACCAGCCCCTTGCCCTTCAGCTCCTCCACCATCGTGCTGATGGTGCCTTCGGTCTGCTTCATCCAGGTCGGCACGGAATAGATGTTGGCCCAGCCGACGGTGAAGGGCGGCTTGCGGTCCCCCTTGATGCAATTGGCGGCGGCATCGGCCGCACCGGTGGCGGCGACCAGGGCCGCGATCGCGAGAGCAGCAGCGCCGATGGCGCGGCGCGCCAGAGTCTTCGTCATCATCCTCTCCCTGTTTGACCCGGACCGTCGCGGGCCGGTGCGTCGTCGATTCGCCCGGCGGAGCCCGTTAGGGCGGAGCCGGGATGGTGCGGCGCCGCCCGCGCCGGCCGCAATCTTCCGCTGCGGGCCGCCGACGGGACGACATCATCCCCGCGCATAGAGAGACGGGCCGGCAAGACTCTGTCAAGACAACGTTGTCATCGGCGATGCGGGATCGAAATTCTTGCCCCCTCGGCCGAAGGCGCGCATCACCAACGGGCCACAGCCGGGAGCCCGACCATGCCCGCCAATGAACGCGACGACGAGCTGCGCTACGCGATGACCCAGCTGGAGGCCTGGCGGACGCGATGGCTCGCCGGCCAGGCCCCGAACGGGGTCCAGCTGGCCGCGATCAAGCGGGCGGTCGGCGAGTTGCACATCGACGAGGGCGAGGCCCATGACGACGCCGAGCCCTCGGCGCATCAGGAGATCGCCAACCTGCTGGCCGCGGCGGATCCGGAGCATTCGCCCCTGGTCGAGGCGGGCGACGTCTCTGCCGTCGACTACACCCTGCCGGAGTTCGAGCGCGACATGGAGCTGCTGCGGCCGAAATACGGGTATCTGAGCTGGCACGGAGGCCGTCCCGTCGGGCACGCCTAGCTTGCCGGAGCGCTTGGCCGCCGCCATGTCCCTAGGGCGACCGAAGGGGAGAGAGGCGATGCCCGGTGCCGACCGAGACGGCGAGCTGCGCTACGCGCTGGGCCAGCTCGAGCAGTGGCTGCAGCGCTGGCAGGCCGGCCACAAGATGACCTCGCGCGAGCGGTGGAACATCCGTTTCGCCGTCCAGCAGCTCAAGGCCGATGAGGGGGTGAGGCAGGACCCGGGCGTGGTGACCAAGGCGGACACCATGATCGACCCGATCCGGCGGATCGACCCGGACCTGCCCGACCAGCCCGACGCCAGCGCCGCGCCCGAGATCGACTATCCCCTGGAGCAGTTCGAACGCGACCTGATGCAGTTGCGGAGGAAGTTCGCCTATCTCGGCGGCCCCTGACTCTCTCGTCATCGCGAGGCCCCGGCAGGCAAGATAGAAAAAGGGGCTCACCCATCGGTGGCCCCCTTCCTACCGTCTATCCTTGGACGGTCGCTCGTGATCGGCGACATAGGCAGCGAGCGTGAGCGGACAGGCCCATGAGTCAGCCACGCCCGAATGGCCTCGCTGGTTCCGCCAGATCACTAAACACAATGTTTCATTGCGCTCGATCGGCATTTCGTTCATGATACGTTCCATGAAGGAGATCCCTGCCGATTTCGATGTCCAGGCCTATCGCCGCGGCTGCACCCTGCAGCAATGCGAGATGCTCACGCGCCTGGCCGAGATCGGCATGCAGCTGGCCGAGACGGCCGGCGCCCGCGCCCTCGCCGCCCAGGCAGCCGAGGCCCAGCCCACGGCTGGGGCCCAGCCCGCGGAGGCTCAGGCCCCGGATCCCGGCCTCGCCTTCGCCCGCTACGCCCATCTGGTGCGCCAGACCCTGGCCCAGCGCGCCCGCGCCGTGAAGGACCTCTGCGCCCGCGACGGCGGCCGCGAGGCTCGCCGCGCCCGCCATCGGGAGGAGGTCGAGGACGTCATCATCCGCCTGATCGGGGACGACCGTGGCACCGACCGCACCCGCTTCGCCGATGTCAGGATGCAGCTCGACCAGGCGCTGGTCGAGCTCTATGGCGACCAGGACGACCCGGTCGAGGACCGCCCGGTCCCGTCGGTCGTGGCCGGGCTCGTCTGCGGTCTCGGCCTGGTCCGGCAATGGCGCCGCTACCAGCCGCGCTACGAGAATGGCCGCCCGGGCCTGCCGGCCGGCAGTCCGGCCGAGATCCGGGCCGAGCGCGCCAGCCGCCGGGCCGCGGTCGTCGCCATGGTCGAAGAGGCCATCGACGAGGTCGCCGACCCCGCCCGGATCGCCGACCTCAAGGCCGGGCTGGCGGTGCGGCTGCAGGAGCCCGACATCGACACGCTGCTCGACACCGCCAGCACCGAGAAGGCCACGGTCCGCCTCTGCCGCTCCCTGGGCATCGACCTCGACTCCGACATCTGCCTCGAGAACGGTCCCGGCGTCCTGCTCGACACCAGCTGAGCGACGCCGCCGGTCAGCCCGCCGGCACCGTCGCCGAGACCGAGAGCTCCCGGCCGGCCAGGTCGGTGGTGCGGATGCGGTAGAATCCGCCCGGCCGCTCTACGGCGTGGAGATGGACGCTAGACAGCAGCCGCACGGGGTTGACCGCCTCGAACGGCCCCGATTCCGCCGCGCTCCACAGCACGTCGAACAGCTGGACGCCGCCGCCGGCCGGCGGATCCCAGAACAGCAGCTGGTTGGGGCCGCTCAGGCCGCGGTCGCGCCGCACCCGGAGGCTCGACGCCGGCGCGGACGCCGAGGCGTCGGCCTGCGCCGCGCCGTCGCTCGCCAGCACGACCAGCGCCACCGAGGGCAGCAGCAGGTCGAGGTCGAGCGCCAGGCGGCCATCGGCGCCGATCTCGACCTCGCGCACGGTCAGCGCGGGCTCCTGCGCCTGGCGCATCGCCGCCAGCTGCGCCGCGTTCGGCGTGCTCAGCGCCGCCAGCTGCTCCGCATGCGGCAGCGTCCGGGCCTGCGCCTCCCAGACCGAGAACGGGTCGCCCTTGTCCTGGGCGATCTCGAAGATGCCGAGCGCATAGCGGCCGGGGGCGAGGCCCGCGACCTCCAGCGTCACCGGGCTGGTGCCCGACCGCCAGATCCGGTCGACGCTGTTGTACAGCAGCACCGCCGCGCCGTCGGCGGTCGGCGTGGCCATGACGCCGAGCCCGGTGCGGTCGGGGTCCAGCGCGCCCGGCGCATCGACCCGGCGGTCGCCGAGCAAGGCCAGCAGCTCCATCACCGTCAGCCCCGGCTTCTTGACATAGTCGAAGGGCTCCGGGTTGGCGCGACGGTCCGCCAGCGCCGCCAGGTCGGTGACCCAGTCGCGCTGCGCCGCGTCGAACTGGCGGGCGCCGAAGAAAGCCAGATGGGTGCGCTGGCCCCAGCGGCCGAGGAAGCCGTTGTCGTTGCTGAGGATGTCGTAGTCGACGCCCTCGGCCTCGACCAGCAGGCGCTGGTGCTGGTCGATCACCTTGGCGATCAGACCGGCGAAATACGGCATGGCGTGCCAGCTGTGGTAGTGCTCCCACCCGATCTGCGGGTCGCATTCGTCGTTGATGAAGGGCAGGCCGGCGAAGCGCGGATGGTGTTCGCGGATGTAGCTGACCGCCTCCATCTCGTGCCGGCAGATGCCGACCGTGTCCGGGGTCAGGTCCTCCGGATGCTTCACCGCCCCCTTCTCATGCACCGAGATGAAGTCGAGCCGCACCCCGGTCTCGCCGGTGAACCAGTTGGTGCCGGTGTCGCAATGGGCCAGGAAGCTGCGGAAGATCGCCGGCACCCGCCGCGCCACGCCCGGCCCGCCCAGGCGCAGCGCCGGGTCGACCGCCTTCAGCCCTTCCGAGCAGGCGTCGTAGTAGTTGTTGAAGCCGGTCTCGCCGCCGAGCTTCCACCAGATGTCCGGCTCGTTCCAGGTCTCGAAGTACCAGTTGCGGACCTCCTCCGCGCCGTAGCGCTCGACGCAGCGCCGGGCCAGGGCCTCGACCAGGTCGCGCCAGTGCCGCACCTGCGCATCCTGGTTCAGGTCGGTGAAGAGTTTGCCGGGGTTGCCCATCAGCTCGAAGAACGGGCGCAGCCGGTGGCCGATGATGGCGTCCAGCGCCTGGTCCAGCAGCGTCCAGTCATAGGCCCCCAGCCGGTCCGCCTTCACCAGGTCGAGCATGTAGTGGACCCGGAGATACTCGATGCCGCGGTTCGGCACGGCGCCGAGATGGGCCAGCGCCTGCTGCATCTCCGGCTCCAGCAGCAGCTCCGCCGGCGAGAAGCCGGTGCTGCGCCAGAAGCGCTTCCACGGGCGGGCGGGGCCGTTCAGGTCGACCCGGATCGGGGTGGCGGTCACGAGCGTCTCCTTGGTCTCCGCCCTCGCGAGCGGCTGAGTCACAGATCGATCGGCGCTATCGGATTGCCTCTCCTCCCCGGGCTTGCCCCAGGGATTGCGGGACCTTTTCAGGGCTCGACCAGCTGAGCCGGCCCATCCCTTCTATCCTCCCCCTCCCCTTGCGGGAGGGGGCAGGGGGAGGGGTTTGGTGCCGCCGGAACCGGTGTCGAGCGTCACTCCGGCCCGGCAGGGATCCTGGATGAGTCCGTCCGGCTCTCGTCGTCGACACCCCCTCCCCCTACCCCCTCCCGCGGGGGGAGGGGGAGGATGTAAAACCGCCCGATCCCCTTGCAATGGCCCGGCAACTACACGGACGCCAACAGGCCGCCATCGACATAGATGATCTGGCCGTTGACGAAGTCGGAGGCGCCGGAGGCCAGGAACACGGCGGCGCCGCCCAGCTCGTCCGGATGGCCCCAGCGGGCCGCGGGGGTGCGGCGCTTGACGAAGGCGTCGAACTCCGGGTCGTCCATCAGGGCACGGTTCAGCTCGGTGGCGAAATAGCCGGGGCCGATGCCGTTGACCTGGATGTTGTGCCGCGCGAACTCGACCGCGAGGTTGCGGGTCAGCATGCGCAGCGCGCCCTTGGCCGAGGCGTAGGGGGCGATGGTCGGCCGGCCCAGCTCGCTCATCAGCGAGCAGATGTTGATGATCTTGCCGGCCTGGCGCTCGACCATCCCCGGCAGCACCGCCTTGGCGGCGACGACGCTGCCGATCAGGTGCACGTCGAGGATCATCCGCCAATCCTCGAGCGCGAAGTCCAGGAACGGCTTGCGCAGTTGCACGCCGGCATTGTTGACCAGGATGTCGATCGCCCCGACCGTCTGCGCCGCCTGGCCGATGGCGGCGGCGGCAGCCTCGGCGTTGGTCAGGTCGAAGCGGGCCGGATGGGCGTCGATGCCCTCGTCGCGCAGCTTGCCGACCGCCAGGGCCAGGGGGCCGTCATCGCGGCCGTTCAGGATCACCGTGGCGCCGTGCCGGCCCAGCGCGGCGGCGACCGAGAAGCCGAGGCCGCGCGAGGAGCCGGTGATCAGGGCGCGCTTGCCGGTCAGGTCGAACAGGGTCATCGGAACTTCTCCCGCATCGCCTGGATGCCGGGGATCCGGTCCATCAGATGGGCGTGCGCGGGATCGAAATACTGCACCAGGCCACGCTGCGTCTTCCCCACCATCACCGTGAAGATGTAGGCGCGATGGCCCGGCGAGGTGACGGTCGGGTGATAGCCGCGGTCGACCGTGAAGGTGTCGCCGTCGCGGGTCAGGAAGGCCTGCGGCTCGCCGCTGTCCTCGTAGATCAGCTGGGCGCCGAAGCCGGAGGGCGGGTCGTAGCGGAAATGGTACAGCTCGTCATGCGCGGTCTCGCGCGGCCCGCCATGGCCCGGCACGTCGGTGTCGTGCTTGTGCGGCGGATAGCCGTTCCAGCACCCGTCATCGGCGTAGAGCTCGCTGACCAAGAGCCGCCCCGCCCGCCCCTGCCCGTTCTGGCCGAGGATGTGGAAGATCCGGCGCCGGCTGTGGGTGTCGGAGGAGCCGACATCGACCATCACCACCTCCTCCGGCGGGATGCGGAAGGCGGGGTGGCGCTCGGCGGTCACGCCGCCGCCGATCGCGACCTCGGCCGGCTTGGCCCCGGCGGTGATGCGGATGGCGCTGCCGACCGGGGCGTAGACCGAATCCGCCGGGCCGGACCAGATGTCGGCGCGCCGGCCGACCGCGGCGAAGGCCTCGCCGTCGACCGCGATGTCGACCGTGCCGGACAGCACGGCGAGGATCGCCTCATGCTCCGGCAGCCGGGTCTCGAAGCTCTCGCCCGGCCCGAGCCTGACCAGGTTGAAATGCACGCTGGCCATGCGGGCGTCGTGATGCAGGATCGGCCGGTTGCCGTTGTCGTGGCGGCGGATGATGTCAGGCATGGGCACGCTGCGGGTTCGGGTCGGAGAGGACGCCGCGGAGATCGAGCTCCTCGGCGTAGTGGCAGGCGGCGGCATGGCCGCCGAAGCTCTTGAGCGGCGGCGCCGTGGTGCGGCACAGCTCGGTGGCGAAGCGGCAGCGCGGATGGAAGGCGCAGCCGGAGGGGCGGTTGGCCGGGTCGGCCACCTCGCCCTTCAGCTGGATGCGCCGGCGCTGCCGCTGGCGCCGCGGATCCGGCACCGGCAGGGCCGACAGCAGCGCCTCGGTGTAGGGGTGGCGCGGCCGGGCATAGAGCGCGTCGATCGGCGCGCTCTCGACGATCTGGCCGACATACATCACCACCACGCGGTCGCAGATGTACTGGATGACGCTGAGGTCGTGGCTGACGAACAGATAGGTCAGCCCGAACTCCTCCTGCAGATCCTTCAACAGGTTCAGGGTCTGGGCCCGGACGCTGACATCCAGCGCCGACACCGCCTCGTCCAGGATCACCAGCCGCGGCCGGGTGGCCAGCGCCCGGGCGATGCCGATGCGCTGGCGCTCGCCGCCGGAGAAGGCGTGCGGGTAGCGATGGGCGTATTCCGGCCGCAACCCGACCCGCTCCATCAGCCCGGCGACGATGCCGGGGATCTCGCGGCCGGTGGCCAGTCCGTTGACGCGCAGCACCTCGCCGACCAGCTCGACCACGGTCATGCGCGGGTCCAGCGAGGCCTGGGGATCCTGGAACACGAAGCGCAGGTCGGTGCAGTAGGGCCGCCGCTGCGCCTCGCTCAGCGCCGCCAGGTCGACCACCCGCCCCTGCGGGTCGCGGTAGGCGATGGTGCCGCCAGTCGGCCGGTGGGCGCCGAGGATGCAGCGGGTGACGGTCGACTTGCCGCAGCCGGATTCGCCGACCAGCCCCAGCGTCTCGCCGCGGCGGATGTCGAAGGACACGCCGTCGACGGCGCGGACCGGATTGGCCAAACCGGAGCGGAACAGGCGCTTGCGTGGCGCGAAGACCATGCGCAGGTCGCGCAGCTCGACCAGGTTCTCGGGCGCGAGCTCAGGCATGCTGCATGCTCCTCGGCTGCGTCTCCGCCGGCTCCTCCAGCAGCACGCAGCGCGCGCCGCGGCCGGGGCCGAGCGCCGTCTCCGGCGGGTCGTGCCGGTCGCACAACCCGGCCACCGCCTGGTCGCAGCGCGGATGGAACGGGCAGCCGGTGGGCCGGTCGAAGGCCGAGGGCACCATGCCGCGGATCGCCGCCAGCCGGTGCACGCGCTGGCGCGACAGGGTCGGCACCGATTGCAGCAGCGCCCGGGTGTAGGGATGCTGCGGGTCGTAGAACAGCTGGTCGACCGACCCGTGCTCCACCACCCGGCCGAGATACATCACCGCCACCTGGTCGGCGACGTCGGCGACCACGCCGAGGTCGTGGGTGATGAACAGGATCGACAGGCCGTGCTCAGCCTGCAGCTTCTTGAACAGGTCGAGGATGTTGGCCTGGGTGGTGACGTCGAGCGCGGTGGTCGGCTCGTCGGCGATGATCAGGCGCGGGCCGCATGACAGCGCGAGCGCGATGCAGACGCGCTGGCGCATGCCGCCGGAGAACTCGAAGGGATAGCTGTCCAGCCGCTCGGCCGGCTTCGGGATGCCGACATCGGCCAGGCACTCCAGCGCCCGCTCGCGCGCCGCCTTGCGGCCGAGGCCCATATGCTGGCGGATCACGGCGCCGAGCTGCTGGCCGATGGTGTGCACCGGCGACAGCGCCGCCATCGGCTCCTGCGACACCAGCGCGATCTCGGCCCCGCGGATGGCGCGGATCGCCGGGCCGCGCGGCGGCAAGGCGGCGATGTCGACCACCGGGCCGGCCCCGGTGCGGTAGGCGATGCGGCCGCCGGCGATGCGCATCCGCTCCGGCATCAGGTTCATCAGCGCCCGGCCGGTCAGGCTCTTGCCCGAGCCGGATTCGCCGACGATGCACAGGGTCTTGCCGGCCGCCATCTCGAAGCTGACGCCGTCGACCGGGCGGATCAGCCCGTCATCGGTGCCGATCTGCACCCGCAGATCTTCCACCTGCAGCAGCGGCGACTCAGTTGTAGGGGTCGGCGGCATCGCGGATCCCATCCCCCAGGAAGTTGAGCGCCAGCACGGCGACGACGACGGCGATGCCCGGGATGAACAGCCAGGGCGCGGTGGTGACGGCCAGCAGGTTCTGGGCGTCTTTCAGCAGCACGCCCCAGCTGATCACCGGCGGCTTGAGCCCGATGCCGAGGAAGCTGAGCGCGGTCTCGGCCAGGATCATGGCCGGGATCGCCAGCGTCACCGAGGCGATGATGTGGCTGGTGAAGGACGGCACCATGTGGCGCCAGATCACCCGCTGCTGCGAGCAGCCGTCCAGCCGCGCTGCCAGCACGAAATCCTCGGTCCTGAGCGATAGGAAACGGCCGCGGACGACGCGCGCCAGCTCGGTCCAGCCCAAGAGCGACAGGATCACGGTGATCCAGAAATAGACCATCAGGGGATCGATGTTGGTCGGGATCGCGGCGGCGAAGCCCATCCACAGCGGGATGGTCGGGATCGACTTCAGGAAGTCGATGGTCCGCTGCACCACCTCGTCGATCCAGCCGCCGCAATAGCCGGAGATGCCGCCGAACAGGATGCCCAGGAACAGGCTGATCGCCACCCCGACCAGGCCGATCGACATCGACACGCGGGCGCCGTGGATGGTCAGGGACAGCACGTCGCGGCCCAGCCGGTCGGCGCCCCACAGATAGAACGGCGCCTTCGGGTCGACCGGGCCGATCAGGTGCCGGTCCCAGGGGATCAGGCCGAGCAGCCGGTAGGGCTCGCCCTTCACGAACAGCCCGACCGGGATCACCTTCGCCGGGTCGCTGACATAGGTGCGCTGCACCGTCAGCGGGTCGACCGTGCTCCTGATGCCGTTGACATAGGCCAGGACGAAGTTGCCCTGGGCGTCGCGGCCGCCGAATTTCAGCAGCTGCGGCGGCGCGTAGGTGTAGCGCGAGCTGTAGGTCTCCGGCCCGTAGGGCGCGACGAATTCGGCGAAGGCGGCGATCAGGTAGATCGCGATCACCACCACCCCGCTCCACCACGCCAGACGGTGGCGGCGGAAGCGGCGGTAGATCAGTGCCCACTGCCCCTTCTCCGCCGTGGTGGCGCGGCGCGGAGCCGGGATCGCGGTCGGTTCGGCAACGGTCATGACGTCCCTCCCTCAGCCGTGCCGCACGCGCGGGTCGAGCCAGGCCAGCAGCAGGTCGGAGATGAAGCTGCCGAGGATCGTCAGCGCGCTGAGCAGCAGGATGAAGGACCCGGCCAGGTACATGTCCTGGGTCAAGAGCGCGCCGAGCAGCAGCGGCCCCGCGGTCGGTAGGCTCAGCACCACGCCGACGATGACGGTGCCCGACACCAGCTCCGGCAGGATCCAGCCGATGGTGGAGACGAAGGGGTTCAGCGCCACCCGCACCGGATAGCGCAGCAGCACCGTCCGCTCCGGCAGCCCGGCGGCGCGGGCGGTGGTGACATAGGGCTTGTTCAGCTCGTCCAGCAGGTTGGCCCGCATGATCCGGACCAGCGAGGCGGTGCCGTGGACCGCCAGCACGAAAACCGGCAGGTACAGATGCGCCGCCAGGTCGGCGACCTTGCCCCAGCTCCATGGCGCGTTGATGTATTCGGCCGAGAAGAAGCCGCCGACATCGACGCCGAAGCTGCGCGACAGCACGAACATCAGCACCAGGGCCAGGAGGAAGCTGGGGATGGCGAGGCCGAGGAAGCTGAGGAAGGTCACCAGGTAGTCGAGCGTCGAGTAGCGCCGCACCGCGCTGTAGATGCCGATCGGCAGCGACACCGCCCAGGTCACGACCAGGGTGATGAAGGACAGGAGCAGGGTCATGCCCATGCGGTCCCACAGCAGCGTCGAGACCGGCCGGTTCCAGTCGAAGGACTGGCCGAAATCGCCCCTGGCCACGATGTTCGAGATCCAGCGCCAGTACTGCACATACCAGGGCTCGCCGAGCCCGTATTGCACCCGCATCGACTCCAGCATCGCCGTGTCGACCGACCCGCCCTGCTCGGAGTAGCGGGCGACATAGCTGGTCAGGAAATCGCCCGGCGGCAGCTGGATGACGATGAAGACGACGACCGAGACCGCGGCCAGCGTCACGGCCATGTAGATCAGGCGGCGCAGCAGGAAGCGAAGCATCGCGCCGGCTCTATTCGTAGAAGTAGGTTTCCGGGTTGGTCGGCCCCGGCGTCATGTAGAAGACGGTGTCCGGCAGCTCCTCCGGCACGTTCTTCATGTTGGTCTTCACCACCCCGACATTGTCCGGCTGCATCACCGTGCCGATCACCCAGAACTGGTCGCGGGTGATGGCCAGCAGCTTCTTCATCACCTCGATCTGGCGGGCCGTGGTCGGCTGGGCCTTGAGCTCCTCGTAGAGCTCCTGCTGCTCGCGCGCCGGGCCGGTCGGCTCGACCCCGTTCGGGTCCTTCGGGTTCTGGTACCAGATGCCCCAGGCCGAGGCGAAGGCGGACTGGTTCTCGTAGGGGAAGTACCATTTCGGGTCGAGCAGCCCGAGGAAGTCGTAGCCGCCGCCGCCCAGCCAGACCAGGCCCTGCTGGTCGTTGGCGAGCTGGCGGGCGAAGGCGAAGGAGGATTCGATCGCCTTGACCTGCATGTCGATGCCGACGTCGCGCCAGTATTTGCGGATCAGCTCCAGCGCGTCGACGTGATATTTGCGCGAGGCCAGGGCATCGATGGCGAAGGAGATGCGCTTGCCGTCGGGGCCGAGGCGGAAGCCATCGCCGTCCTTCTTGTCGAAGCCGGCGGCGTCGAGCAACTGGTTGGCCTTGGCCGGGTCGTATTCGGTGTACTGGGTGGCCATGGTCTCGTCGTACAGCGCCATGTCCGGCCGCGGCGCCGCCTGGTAGGGCCGCGACAGCCCGGCATAGATCAGCTCGTTCAGCTCGTCGCGATTGATGGCGTAGGACAGGGCGATGCGGAAGTCGCGGTTCTGGAACACCTTCTGCAGGCTCTCGTCCTTCACCGTCTGGTTCAGGCAGATCAGCATCGAGTTGGAATAGGCCGGCCGGGCCCGGAACAGGCGATAGCCGCCCTGCTCCCGGTGCTGCGCCAGCACCGCCTGGTTCTCGATGCCGTCGAGACCGTAGGACTGCATGTCGAGGTCGCCGTTGATCGCCTTCAGCACCAGCCCCTGGGTGTCGCCCACCACGTCATAGGTGACCCGGTCGATATAGGGCAGCTGGTTGCCCTCCGGATCGACCTTGAAGAAATACGGGTTGCGCTCGGCCACCACCTGGCTTGTGCCGCTGTAGCCGACGGTCAGCACCCAGGGGTCGAGCACCGGCCGGCCGACATCGCGCCAGCGGCTGCCGTTCTGATAGACGGTGCGGTTCTGGAACAGGGTCGTCCAGTTCGGCACGCCGGCCGCCTTGACCAGCGCGTCGATACCGTCCGGATTGTATTTCTTGTGGAACTGCTTGAGGTAGTGGCTCGGCGACGCGGCCAGGATCTCGGAGCCGAGCTGCGTCGCCATGGCCGGCAGGAACAGGCCGTTCGGCGCGGCGAAGCTGAAGCGGACGGTCTCGGCGTCGACCTTCTCCACCGTCACCGGCTTGCCGCCGGCCCGGAGCCAGCGCGGCACCGACGGCGTCAGCTCCGGGTTCATCAGCACGTCCTGGTGCCAGAACAGGAGGTCGTCGGCGGTGAAGGGCGCGCCGTCCGACCATTTCATCCCCTTCCGCAGGTGGAAGGTGAAGACGGTGGCGTCGTCATTGACGTCGACGGATTCGGCGGCGTCCGGCACCACATCGGTCCATTCCGGGTTCCAGCGCACCAGGCGGGTGTAGCCGATGGTGCGGTCCATCAGGCTCTCCCCGCCGCCGACCAGCCCCTGCCGCCAGGTGCCGCCGTACTTCCCGATCTTCTCCAGCGGCTTGACCACCAGCGGATGCTCCGGCAGCCGCTGCGCCAGCGGTGGCAGCTTGCCGGCCGACACCTCGGCCGCCAGCACCGGCGCCTCGCGATACTCCGCGGCCGCGGCCGCGGAGGCGAAGAACAGCATCGGGATCAAAGCCGCGCCCCACAGCGCGCGCGTTCCGGCGCCCATCCTGGAGTCCTCCCTCTGGGTTGGTCTTCGACCTTATGTCCGACTCAATATCGTTAACGTTAACGTTCGTCAATGTCCCTTGCGATCCAAGGAAGTTCCCCGTATTCAATGATCGGAATGCCTGCCCTCGTGAGAGACGAGCGAGATTGTCTGTTAACGATAACACTCCGAAGCCCCCGCCTCGCGGCGCCACCCTGGCGGATGTGGCGGCTGCGGCCGACGTCTCGACCATGACAGCGTCGCGGGTGATGAACGGCCGCGGCGGCGCCAGCGAGGAGACCCGGGCCCGGGTGCTGGCGGCGGCGGCGCGCCTGGCCTATCGGCCCAACACCTTCGCCAAGGGGCTGAAGGGCGACCGCTCCTACACCGTCGGCATCGTGGTGCCGGACATCGGCAACCCGTTCTTCCCGGAGATCATCAAGGGCGCCGAACTGGCGGCGCGGGCCCGCGGCTTCACCTTGCTGACCTGCAATGTGGTCGAGGACCCGGAGCGCGAGGCGGAGGTGCTGGCGACGCTGCTGGACCGCCGGGTCGACGGCGTCATCGTCTGCAGCGCCCGGCTCGAGGACAAGCGGCTGCAGCAGGCGATCGAGCCGCACCGGGCAGCGGTGCTGATCAACCGGCCGATGCCGCGCCGCATCGCCGGGACGATCGAGATCGACTTCCGCACCGGCCTGGCCGCCGCCACCCGCCTGCTGATCGGCCGCGGCCGCCGCCGCATCGCCTATATCGGCGGCCCGGCGGCCTCCTACAGCGGCCGGATGCGCCGCGCCGGCATCCTCGACGCGCTGACGGAGCATGGGCTGGCGTTGGCGGCAGAGGAGACGGCGGCGCCCGACCTGGAGGGCGGCATCGCCGCCGCCCGGCGCCTGTCCGACAGCGGCGCCGAGATCGACGCGGTGATCTGCTACAACGACCTGATCGCGATCGGCGCCCTGTCGGTGATCCGCGAGGCCGGGCTGGCCGTGCCGGGCGACGTCGCCGTGCTGGGTTGCGACGACATCCTGCCGGCCCGGCTGGTGAACCCGCCGCTGTCGACCCTGCATGTCGCCAAGCAGGATCTGGGCGACGCCGCCATGCGCATGCTGATCGACCGGATCGAAGGCCGCAGCCTGCAGCATTCGATCGTGATCGAGCCCGAGCTGATCGAACGCGCCACGACGTAAGAGCAGGCCATGCCGGCCGTGCTCATATTGCCTCTCCCGCCTGGCGGGAGAGGTCGGACGTCCGCAGGACGGCCGGGGTCTTCTCGAAGGCCCGCAGCGACATCGGCCGAAAGCGAAATGAGTCCTCCCTCCGCTTGCGGAGGGGGGACTAAAAGGGAGCGGATGGCGCCTATTCTGAAAACGTACCGCAAGCGGGAGAGGCAATCTCTCCCGGCATTCTTCAACAGTCTCTGAGGGCTACGCCCCGTCCGGATCAGCGAGGGTGCGATCGAGCGCGTCGACCAGGATCTCGGCGTGCTCGCGGGCGAAGACCAGCGGCGGGCGCAGCTTCAGCACATTGCCGTGCCGGCCGCAGCTGCTGACCAGCACCCGCCGCCGGCGCAGCCCGTTCACCACGCGCGCCGCCAGCGCGCCGTCCGGCTCGCGCGTCGCCCGGTCCCGCACCAGCTCGACCCCGAGGAACAGCCCGGCGCCTCGGACATCGCCGATGGCGAGGTGGCGGGCCGCCAGGTCCTGCAGCGCCTGGCGCAGGACCGCGCCGGTGTCGCGGGCATTGGTGACCAGCCCCTCGCCCTCGATCACGTCGAGCACCGCCATGCCGACCGCGGCCGAGACCGGGTTGCCGCCGAAGGTGTTGAAGTAGCGGGTCCGCCGGCCGAACTCCGCCAGCACCTCCGGCCGCGCCGCCATGCCGGCGATCGGGTGGCCGTCGCCCATCGGCTTGCCCATAGTGACCATGTCCGGGACGAGTCCGTGCCGGGCGAAGCCCCACATGCCGCCGGTGCGGCCGAAGCCGGGCTGCACCTCGTCGGCAATGACCAGACCGCCGACCGCCCGCATCGCCGCCGCGGCCGGGGCCAGGACGCCGGGCGGGTCGGCGAAGACCCCGTCGCTGGAGAAGATGGTGTCGACCAGCAGCGCCGCAGGCACGATGCCGTGCCGGCGCATGTCCTCGATCGCGGCGGTCACCCGGGCAGCGAAGGCCTGTGCGGCATCGCCCGGCTCGCGATAGGCGTCGGGCGGCGCGACCAGGCGGACATGGTCGCCGATCCGGACCGCGCTGCCGAGCGAGGGCGACATCTCCGCCAGCGCCACGGTGACGCCGTGATAGGCCCAGTCGGTGACGATGACGCCGGTGCCGCCGGTAACGGTGCGCGCCACCCGCAGGGCCAGGTCGTTGGCCTCGCTGCCGGTGCAGGTGAACATCACATGGCCGATCTCCGGCGGGAAGGTCGCCAAGAGGCGCTCGGCATAGTCGAGCACGCCCTCCGAGAGATAGCGGGTGTGGGTGTTCAGCACCGCCGCCTGCCGCGCCAGCGCGGCGACGACATGCGGGTGGCAGTGCCCGACCGAGGCGACGTTGTTGTAGGCGTCGAGATAGCGGTCGCCCGCGGCGTCGGTCAGCCAGACGCCCTCGCCGCGCACGACATGCAGCGGCTCGTCGTAGAACAGGCGGTAGGCTGGGCCCAGCAGCCGGTCGCGGCGGGCGCGCAGGGCGGCGGTGCGGTCGTCAGGCATCGGCGGACTCCTCGCGGCAGATCCGGTGCAGACGGTCGGCGGCCATCTGCCGGTCGAGACCGGCCAGGCGCTGCAGCCGCGCCCAGGCCGTCCGGTTGTTGCGCAGGATGTAGTCCCGGTTCTCCGGATTGCGGCGGGCGCGCCACGCGCCGATGACCACGATCATCACCAGCCGGGTCGCCATCAGGTCGCAGAGCAGGCCGATCTCCTCCGGCCGCAACGGCAGCGCGGCGTGATAGCCGGCGATCAGCTCGCCGGCCGGGCCCAGCGGGTCTTCGCCGTCGGAGAGGTGATAGGCGGCGGCGACGGCGACATCGGTGGCCAGCACGGTCCGCACCGCGTCGCCGAAATCGATGATGCCTGCGATCGTATCGGGATCGGCGGGGTCGACCAGGATGTTGCTCGGATTGGCGTCGGCATGAATCACCTGCCGGCGCAGCCCCGGCAGGACCGGGGCGACGGCGTCGTCGAACCGGTCGAGGCCGGCTTCGGCCAAGGCCCGGCTGTCCGCATCCTCGATCTCGCCCAGCAGTCCGCGCAGCCGGGCCGCGCCGGCCATGTCCCAGATCAGCTCGTGCTCGTCCGCCGGATGGCGGAATCCGGCGAGTGCCCTGCCGAGGCGGCCGAGGCTTTCGCCGATCCGCCGGCGCTGGCGCGGCGAGCGCGCCGCGACCGCCGCCAGCGGCGTCCCGTCCAGGAAGGACAGCAGCCGGGCGACCAGCGGGCCGCCGGCGCCGATCTCGATCTCCGTCGCCCCCTCGGGCGTCCGCAGGATGCGCGGCGCCGGCAGCTCCGGATCCGCCCGCTCCAGATGCAGCAGCAGCTCGGTCTGGAAGTTGGTGACCTGGCGGTCCTCGGCCGGATCGGCGATCTTGAGCAGCACGCGCCGCCCGGCCGCGGTCTCGATCCGGAAGTTCTGGTCGCGCTCGCTGCTCAGGGCCTCGGCCCGCCCCTCGATCCCCCAGCGGGCGCGGACCAGCCGCCCGGCCTCGTCCGGCGAGAGACGAATGTCCGTCATCAGTTGGAGAAGCCGTCGAAGAAGCGCGTCAGCAGCCGGCCGAGGAAGTCGACGGCATAGCCGCCCTCCTGGATGATCGCCGCCGGCTTGCCCAGCGCCCGGATCTTCTCGCCGGCCCGGGCGAAGCCGTCCTCGGTCACCTGCAGCGCCGCCAGCGGCTCGTCCTTCGAGGCGTCGAAGCCGAGGCTGACCACGACGGCGTCGACCCCGGCCCGGCCGACCGCCGCGACCGCCTGGTCGACCGCGGCGAGCCAGCCCGCGTCGCCGGTGCCGAGGGCGAGCGGCAGGTTGAGGTTGGCCCCCTCCCCCGCCCCGCCCCCGGTCTCGCCTTCATGGCCGACATACCAGGGGTAATAGCGGTTCGGGTCGCCATGGACCGAGGCGACGAAGACGTCCGCCCGGTCCCAGAAGATGCCCTGGGTGCCGTTGCCGTGATGGGCGTCGATGTCGAGCACGGCGACGCGCGTGGCGCCGCGGTCGCGCAGCCGCTGCGCCGCCAGCGCCGCGTTGTTCAGGTAGCAGTGGCCGCCGGCCCGGGCCGCATAGGTGTGGTGGCCGGGCGGCCGCGCCAGCGCGTAGGCGGCGCGGCCGGATGCCGCCTCATCGGCCGCGGCGACGGCGCAGGCGGCTGCGGCGACCGACGCCGTCCAGGTCTGCGGCCCGATCGGGCAGGAGGTGTCGGCGGTGTACCAGCCGAGCTTGCCGACGATGGTGCCGGACGGCCTGGCGCCCTGGGCCAGCATCTCCGGGCTCGGATGGATGTTCGGCACCAGCTCGGGCCCGTGATCGGGCAGCGCCGACCACTCCGCCCAGGCCTGCTCCAGGAAGTCGAGATAGTCCGGCGCATGGACCGACTGCAGCACGGCGCGGTCGACCGCCGGCGGCTCGACCACCTCGAGCCTCATCTCGCGCACCGCGGCCAGCAGCGCCTCGGCCCGAGCCGGCACCTCGAAGTTGCGGCGCAGCTGCCCGCGCTGCAGGAAGAACTGCGGCGCATGGCTGCGCTGGATGTCGTTCCAGAAGACCTTCATTGGATCGTCCCATTCGTCGAAGAGCGGCGGGCCGGCCTCGACCGCCCTGGCGTCACTGATGTATGATGCATCATCGAGACCCTTCGCACCATCCCCGCCGCATGGACAGCACGACACCCCCGACGACCGAGAGACCCCGCCCGGTGCCGGGCCTGGATGCGATCGACCACGAGAACCTTGGCGACATCGTCTACGCCAAGCTGAGCGCGGCGCTGATGGAAGGCGCGCTGCGGCCGGGGGAGCGGCTGCGGATCCGCGACCTGGCGCAGCAGATGGGCACCAGCGTCACCCCGGTGCGCGACGCCATCCTGCGGCTGGTGCAGGAGCAGGTGCTGATCCTGCGCAGCCTGCGCGACATCCGCGTGCCGTCGCTGACACTGGAGCAGTATCTCGAGATCCGCGACATCCGGATCGAGCTGGAGGGGCTGGCGGCGGAGCGGGCCGCGGCGCGGGCGACGGCGAAGGACCTGAAGCTGCTGGAGCGGCTGATCCGCCAGAACGAGTCCGCGATCCGCAAGGGCGACACCGCCGCCGCCATCGCCCTGAACGAGCAGTTCCATTTGGCGCTGCCGGCGATCGCCGGGCTGCCGACCCTGGCCGGCATCCTGAAGCCGCTGTGGATGCGGATGGGGCCGCTGATCTCCGAGCTGTACGAGGCCGGCGGCCGGTCGATGATCGAGCATCACTATCCGGTGCTGGAGGCGGTCCGCGCCGGCGACGGCCCGGCGGCGCGGCAGGCGATCGCGCAGGACATCCTGAGGGGCGGCGAGGTCATCCTGCAGCGCAAGCTGCTGGAGGCCGGGGATTCGGCTCATGCGGATGGCTCGAAGTCCTGACTCTCGACATATTCGAATCGTCATGGCGAGGAGCGCAGCGACGTGGCCATCCAGGGGCCGGTGCGAGCGGCCCTGGATGGCCACGTCGCTGCGCTCCTCGCCATGACGGGTCAATATTTCGGGCCGCCGCCTCACGACCAGTAGGGCGGTTTCTGGTCCTCGACCAGGACCAGCGCGGCCTTCCATCCCTTCTCGCAATGCTCCAGCGTGGCGCCGCGGCGGAACTGCTCGGCGGTGTGCAGGCGCACCTCCTCCGGCGGCAGCACCAGCTCCGCCCCGCCGGCCAGGGCCTGGATCTGGGCCTGGCAGGCGCGCTCCAGATAGTAGATCTGGTTGAACGCCTCCGGGATGCTGCGCCCGGCCACCAGGAGCCCGTGGTTGCGCAGGATCATCGCCTGGCGGTCGCCGAGGTCGCGCACCAGCCGGTCGCGCTCGTCGAGGTCGAGGGCGATGCCCTCATAGCCGTGATAGGCCAGCCGGCCATAGAATTTCAGCGCGTGCTGGCTGATCGGCAGCAGGCCCTGCTTCTGCGCCGAGACGGCGATGCCGGCGGCGGTGTGGGTGTGGATGACGCAGACCAGATCGTGCCGGGCGGCGTGGATCGCCGAATGGATGGTGAAGCCGGCGGCGTTCACCTCCTGGTCCATCGTCGCATCGGCCCCGCCGACCACTCGGCCTTCCAGGTCGATCTTCACCAAATCGCTGGCGCGCATGCGCTCGAACAGCACGCCGTAGCGGTTGATCAGGAAATGATCCTCCGGCCCCGGCACCCGGGCGCTGATATGGGTGTAGATCAGGTCGGTCATCCGGAAATGCGCGACCAGCCGGTACAAAGCCGCCAGGTCGCAGCGTGTCGTCCACTCCTCCTCGCTCATGCCGGGCGGCACTGCCGTCATGTGTCCGTCCATGCGGGCCTCCTCTCAATAGCCTCGTCCGCGTTCGACCAGCCCGATCAGAGGCTGTCGTTCGTTCACGCGGCGCCAGTTCTCCGCCGCCTGGCGGGCGATGTCGCGCCGGTCGGTGCGCGACGCCATATGCGGCGTCACCACCACCGCCGGATGCTGCCAGGCGGCATGGTCGGGCGGCAGCGGCTCGATCTCGAAAACGTCGAGCACGGCGCCGCGCAGATGCCCCGCGTCGAGCAGGCCGAGCAGGTCGTCCAGCACCAGCTGCTCGCCGCGGCCGACATTGACGAAGGCGGCGCCGGGCTTCATGCGCGACAGCACACCGCGGTCGAACAGGCGCCGCGTGTCGGCCGTCAGCGGCAGTATCGACACCACCACGTCGCAGGCTTCGATGCAGGGCACCAGCCCCTCCGGCCCGGCGAAGCACTCCACGCCCTCGACCTGCTTCGGGCTGCGCGACCAGCCGCGCACCCGGTAGCCGAGGTCGCGCAGGGCCGCGGCGACGCCGAGGCCGATGGCGCCGAGCCCCAGCACCCCGACCGTCCAGTCCCCGGCCGGGACCGGCGCCCGCGCCTGCCACAGCCGCTGCTCGCGCTGGCGGGCGGCGAGGTCGAAGTCGCGGTGGAAGTACAGCACCGACCACAGGACGTATTCCCGGATCCCCGCCGCCATGGCGCCGTCGATCATCCGGCACAACGGCCGGTCGGGCAGGTCCGGGTCGGCGGTGATGTGGTCGATTCCCGCGCCGATCGAATGGATCAGCCGCAGCCGCGGCATGCCGGCCAGGATGCCCGCCGGCGGCCGCCAGCAGATCGCGATCTCCACCGACTCCGGATCGACATCCGGCCACAGCCGGACATCGGCGCCCGGCAGGGCGGCTTGCATCGGCTCGACCAGATAGCCGAGGTCGAGGGTGGTCGAGAGCAGAAGGACCGTGGGTGCGCTCACGCTGCCGGCTCCATCGCCAAAGCCGGCGGCGTCCAGTGGCGCCCGGGGATGCTGTCCAGCAGCTCGCGCGTGTAGTCATGGGCCGGGGCGGCGAAGACCGCGGCGATGTCGCCCTGCTCCACGATCTCGCCGCGGCGCATCACCGCGACCCGGTCGCAGATCTGGGCCGCGACGCGGAGGTCGTGGGTGATGAACAGCATCGACAGGCCGAGCCGCCGGCGCAGGTCGCGCAGCAGGTCCAGCACCTGGGCCTGGACCGAGACGTCGAGGGCCGAGACCGGCTCGTCCGCGATCAGCAGCTCCGGCTTCATCGCCAGGGCCCGGGCGATGCCGATGCGCTGGCGCTGGCCGCCGGAGAATTCGTGCGGGTAGCGGCCGGCGGCGGCGCGGTCCAGCCGCACCAGGTCGAGCAGGTCCAGCGCCTCCGCCTCGGCCCGGGCCCGCGGCACGCCATGGGCGATCGGGCCTTCGCTGATGATCTCGCCCACCCGCCGCCGCGGGTTGAGCGAGGCGAAGGGGTCCTGGAACACCATCTGGATGCGCTTGCGATAGGGCTGCCAGCCGGACCGCGACAGGGGGCGCAGATCGGCGCCGTCGAACACGATGCTGCCGTCATCCGGCCGCACCAGCCGGACCAGCGTCCGCGCCAGGGTCGACTTGCCCGAGCCGCTCTCGCCGACCAGGCCCAGCGTCTCGCCGCGCCGGATCTCAATCGTGGCGCCGTCGATCGCCATCGTCGCCGGCCGCCGGAACAGACCATGCGACCGGTAGGTCTTGCGGATGCCGCGCGCCGCGACCAGGACGTCCGATCCGGCGGCCGCGCCACCCGGCGCCTGCCCCTCGAAGCGGGGCACGGCGCGGATCAGGGCCCGGGTGTAGGGGTGAGCGGGCGCGTTCAGCACCTCCTGCGCCGTCCCCGCCTCGACGATGCGGCCGTGCTGCATCACCGCGACCCGGTCGGCGATCTCGGCCACCACGCCGAAATCATGGGTGATGAAGATCACCCCCATGCCGCGCCGGCGCTGGATCGACTTGATCAGCCGCAGGATCTGCATCTGGGTGGTGACGTCGAGCGCCGTGGTCGGCTCGTCCGCCACCAGCATCGCCGGCTCCAGCGCCAGGGCGATCGCGATCATCACCCGCTGGCGCTGCCCGCCGGACAGCTGGTGCGGGTAGGACCGGGCGATCCGCGCCGGGTCGGGCAGGCCGACCGCCGCGATCAGCTCGGCCACGCGGTTGCCGGGTCGCACACCGTGCACCTGCAGCACCTCGGCGATCTGGTCGGCGACGCGCATCAGCGGGTTCAGCGCCGTCATCGGCTCCTGGAAGATCATGCCGATGCGGGCGCCGCGCAGGGCGCGCAACTGCTCCGGCTGCATCGCCAGCAGGTCCCGCCCCTCGAACAGGATGCGGCCGGACCGGACCGGCAGCTGCTTCGGCAAGAGGCCGGTGACCGCGGCGGTCGAGACCGACTTGCCGGACCCGCTCTCGCCGACGATGCACAGGATCTCGCCGGCCGCCAGGGTCAGCGAGACGTCGGACACGGCATCCGGCCGGTCGCCGCCCGGCGGCAGGGCGACGGTGAGGCCGGTGATCTCGAGCAGGCTCATCCCCGCCTCCGCGCCAGGCGCGGGTTCAGGGCGTCGCTGAGCCCCTCGCCCACCAGGTTGAGCGACAGCACGGTCAGGAAGATCGCGACGCCGGGGAAGACGCTCATCCACCAGGCCAGGCGGATGACGCTGCGCCCGCTGCCGATCATGAAGCCCCAGGACATCAGGTTCGGGTCGCCGAGGCCGAGGAAGGACAGCGAGGATTCGAGCAGGATCGCGGTGGCCACCATCAGGCTGGCCAGCACCACCACCGAGGAGGCGACGTTCGGCAGGATCTCGCGCAGGATGATGGCGGCGTGCGATCGGCCCAGCACCTCCGCCGCCTGGACGAATTCGCGACTGCGCAGCGACAGGCATTCGGCCCGCACCACCCGCGCCACCGGCGGCCAGGAGACGACGGCGATCGCGATGACGATCGAACCCAGGCTGGGCGTCAGGATCGCCACCACGACGATGGCCAGGACGAAGCCGGGCACGGTCTGGAAGATCTCTGTGAAGCGCATGATCAGATCGTCGATCCGCCCGCCGGCATAGCCGGCGAGCGCGCCGAGCAGCACGCCGATGCCGACGGCCGCGAGGGTCGAGACCACGCCGATCAGCATCGAGACCGAGGCGCCGTAGGCGATGCCGGCGGCCACGTCGCGCCCGAGCGAGTCGGTGCCGAGCAGGAACTGGTCCTCGCCCGGCGGGGTGAAGGGCGCGCCCTGCATGTCCCAGGGCGAGAACGGGAACAGCACCGGCGCGAGCGCGGCGAGGAGGCCGAGCGCGATCAGGAGGAGGAGGCCGATGACGGCGCCCTTGTGGCGCAGGAAAGCCCGGGCCATCACACCGCCTCCACGCGGGGGTCGATCACGAGGTACAACAGGTCGGTCAGCAGGTTGAACAGCACCACCAGCACCGAGGTGCAGAGGAAGACGCCGAGCAGCAGCTGGTAGTCGCGGGCCATCAGCGCGTCGAAGGCCAGCCGGCCGATGCCGGGCCAGGCGAAGACGGTCTCGACCAGCACGGCACCGCCGACCAGCTGGCCCGCCTGGATGCCGGCGAGGGTGACGATCGGCAGCAAGGCGTTGCGCAGCACGTGCCGGCGCAGGATCCGCCCTTCCGGCACGCCCTTGGCCCGGGCGGTGCGGATATGGTCCTGGTCCGCCACCTCCAGCATCGAGGCGCGGGTCATGCGGGCATAGACCGCCATGTAGAACAGGCCCAGCGTCACCGCCGGCAGGGTCAGGTACCACAGCGTGTCGAGCACCGCGGCGAGGCCGGTCAGGTCGGCGCCGACGGTCTCGCTGCCGAAGCTGGGCAGCCAGTTCAGCCAGACGCTGAACACCAGCACCAGCATCAGCCCGACCCAGAAGATCGGCGTGGCGTAGAAGCACAGGGCGACGACCGTGACCACGCTGTCGAGCCAGCGCCCGGCATGGCGCGCCGCGACCACGCCCGCGACCACGCCGGCCAGCAGCGCCAGCAGGAAGGCGGTGCCGGTCAGGAGCAGCGTCGCCGGCAGCCGTTCCAGGATCAGCGAGGCGACGCTGCGCTGCTGCGGGTAGGAAAAGCCGAGATCGAGCTGCGCCACATGGCCGAGATAGATGCCGAGCTGGGTGATCAGCGGCTTGTCCAGGCCGAATTGCTGCCGCAGCTGGTCGATCAGCTGCTGGTCCGCCGCCCCGGACTGGCCGGCGATGACGCTGGCCGGGTCGCCGGGGGCGGCGTGGATCAGCAGGAAGCTGACCACCGCGACCGCCAGCACGACCAGCACCATCTTGACCAGACGCCGGCCGAGCAGGAGCAGGAGCCGCGCCATGGTCAGGCGATGAAGACGTCGTCGAAACAGGCGTGCACGCCGGTTCCGGTGGTGATCAAATTGGTCACCCGGCGGTCATGGATGGTCGGGAAGCTCATCTCCATCAGCCAGACCACTGGCACCTCTTCGGTCAGGAGCTTCTGCACGTCGGTGAAGGCCTGTTTCCGCACCTCCGGGTCGCCGGACAGGCGTGCCGTCTCGAACAGCTTGTCGACCGCCGGGTTGGAATAGCCCTCGGTGTTGGCGAAGGTCACCTTCTTGATGTTGCTGCTGACATAGGTGCGCTCGACCCCCAGAGTCGGGTCGCCGTACTGGTAGACGAAGTTGATCGCGGTCTCGTAGTCCCATTCGCCGACCCGCTTGGCCCAGCTGCCGGCGTCGGTCGTCTCCAGCACCACCTGGATGCCGATCTTGCCGAGCGAGGCGCGGATGTATTCCGACAGGCGCGACCAGATCTCGCCATAGGGGATGGCGAGGTGCTTGATGGTGAAGCGGATGCCGTTGGCGTCGGGCTTCAGCCCGGCATCGTCCAGCAGCTTCGCCGCCGCCTCGAGATCATAGGCCTGCAGCTTGGCGTCGGGGTCGTGGTAGCGGGTGGCTGACGCGATCGGGCTGGTCGCCGGCTTGCCGACGCCGAACCACAGCCGCTTGACGATGAAGTCGCGGTCGAGCGCGTGGCTGATCGCCTGGCGCACCCGGACATCGTCGAGCGGCTTCACCCGGTTGTTGAGGTCGAGCCACATCAGCGGCGCGAAGTACTCCCAGCCCGTGGTCTCGACCATCACGGTCGGCAGCTGCTGGAACCGCGGCACGTCGAACGGCTCGATGTCGTTGAACTGGGTCATCTGGACCTGGCCGGTCTCCAACGCCAGGGCCCGGCTCTGGCTGTCCGGCACGATCCGGTAGATGATCTGGTCGAGATAGGGCTGCCCCGGCTTCCAGTAATCGGCGAACTTCTTCAGCCGGATGAAGCTGCCGCGCTGCCAGGCGTCGAAGGCGAAGGGCCCGGTGCCGACCGGATGCTGGTTCGCCGGGTTGTTGCGGTAGTCGGTGCCGTCATAGAGGTGCTTCGGCACGATCGCGCAGGTGGTGACGTCGAACATCAGCAGGAACGGCTCGAACGGCGAATCGAGCGTCAGCTTGACGGTCTGCGGGTCCGGCGCCTCTGACGCCTTGATCTTCTGGAACACGCCGCGGGCGCGGGGCGCCAACTCCATGTGGAACTTCATGATCGAGAAGATCACGTCGTCGGCCGTCATCGGCTTGCCGTCGTGGAACTTCACGTTGGGTTGCAGATGGAAGGTGTAGGTCAGCTTGTCGTCCGACAGCTCCCAGCTCTTGGCCAGGGCCGGCCGGGGCGTCAGGTCGGGGGCGTAGCTGATCAGCCCCTGATAGATCTTGCTGGAGACGATCAGCGTCGGCCCCTGGTTGTTCACGCCGGGGACCAGGAGCGGCGGTTCCGGCGTGATCACGGTGGTCAGCGTGCCGCCGGCCTTGGGCGCCACGCCCTGGGCCCGGGCCTCGGCGAGGCTCAGGAGCGAGAACGCCCCGGCGGTGGCGAGCAGATGCCGCCGCGTCAGACCATGGATGTCCATTCTTCGATCGCCTCCCGTGCTGCTGGCCGGCCGGTCAGGTCCCGCCGCCCGAGATCCGGCTTCTGCAAATCCCGTGCCATCTGGCGCATCATGTTTGATGCATCATAATCCGGCGTCAAGAGCCATGGCGAGCCGTCGGCGATCGGGCCGGCTGGATCGATCCGGGGCGGATTGCCCAGGATTTGATCAAGCCGGCCCTGGCAGGCACTGGCGGAGAAGGCGGGTCAGGCCGGCGGCCTGCGGGCGCGGTCGATGGCGGCGATCACCGCCTCCGGATCGCCGGCCAGATTGGCCAGGATCAGCACCAGCCGGGCGTTCAACGCCGCGCTTTCGGCCGGGGCCAGCCCCTCATGCGCCCGCAGCAGCGCGGCGTAGATGTCGTCGCCGCGGCCCGCCAGCCGGTCGCGGCCGAGATCATGGTCGGTCATGAGCCTTCTCCCCTCGCCCGCGCCAGCGCCGTCCGCACCTCCGCCGACGAGGCGCCGGTCAGCCGGGCCGCGACATGCTGGTCCGGCCGGATCAGATACAGTGCCTCGCCGTAGCGGGCAGCGGCGAAGCCGTGCGGGTCGCGATCGGCGCCGACCCGCAGCACCGGCAGGCCCGTGCCGTCCGGCACCGCGACGCCGCCGACCGCCAGCAGGCTGAAGCCGCCACCCAGGCGGTCGAGCAGGAAGGTCTCGTCGGCCAGCCGGGCATCCGGGCACACAGCGCCCGGCGCCAGCAGCCCCGACACCGCCTCGGCCGGCGTCTGCAGCGACAGCCCGCCCAGGGCGCAGGGCAGCGACAGCCGCCCGGAATTGACCAGCCGGCGGGCGAAGGCGTGGTCGGCGGCGAGATCCAGCACCGCCGCGCGAAACACCCGCTCGATCTCGCTCTTCGGCGTCATGAAGCGGGTGGCGCGCGCCGAGTGCAGGATGTTCTCGTCCGCCGCCCGCACCCGCTCCTCGTCATAGCTGTCGAGCAATGTCGGCGGCGCCTCGCCCTGCAGCACCAGGGTCAGCTTCCAGGCCAGGTTGTCGGCGTCCTGGATGCCGCCATTGCCGCCGCGGGCGCCGAAGGGCGAGACCACATGGGCGGCGTCGCCCAGGAAGATCACCCGGCGGTGCACGAAGCGCTCCAGCCGGCGGCACTGGAAGCTGTAGACCGAAACCCAGTCGAGCTCGAACGGCCGGTCACCGACCATCGCCCGGATGCGCGGGATCACCCGCTCCGGCCTGCGCTCCGCCTCCGGATCGGCGTCGGGGCCGAGCTGCAGGTCGATGCGGTAGATGTCGTCCGGCTGCTTGTGCAGCAGCGCCGACTGGCCGGGATGGAAGGGCGGCTCGAACCAGAACCAGCGCTCGGACGGGAATCCCGCCTTCATCTCGACATCGGCGATCAGGAAGCGTTCCTCGAAGGCTTGGCCGATGAAGCCGAGCCGCAGGGCGCGGCGGACGGTCGAGCGCACCCCGTCGCAGGCGAGGAGGTAGTCGGCCTCGATCGCATAGCTCCCATCCGGGGTCTCGACCTGGACCCGCACGCCATCGCCGCCCGGCTCGACCCCGGTGACGCGGTTCTTCCAGCGCAGTTCGATCAGCCCGGGGAAATCGGCGCAGCGCTCCACCAGATACTGCTCGACGTAATACTGCTGCAGGTTGATGAAGGCCGGCATCTTGTGGCCGGGCTCGGGCTGCAGGTCGAAGGCATAGACCTCGCGGTCGCGGTGGAACAGCCGGCCGACCTTCCAGGTCACGCCCTTGGCCAGCATGCGCTCGCCGACCCCCAGCCGGTCGAAGATCTCCAGCGTGCGCTTGGACCAGCAGATGGCGCGGGAGCCGACCGAGACCACGTCGTTGTCGTCCAGCACCACGCTCGGCACGCCGTGCAGCGCCAGGTCGATCGCCGCCGCCAGCCCGACCGGGCCAGCGCCGACGATGGCGACCGGGTAACGCCGTCTGCCGCCGCCGGACAGCTCCGGCGGGGTGCGCGGGACGAAGCGCTGCGCGACGTATCGGGCCATGGGCCCTCCCCTGCTCGGCCGTTTGCCCAGGATGATGCGCCGGAAGGCCCGCGTCTGTCCTCAGATCTGAGGACAGCGCAGACGGCGCCGCCGGCCTATGCTGACCGGAACAACACGGGAGGACCGCCCATGACCAAGAGCTTCGCCTCGGCCGGCGACCTGGCCGAGAAGTCGATCTCCTTCACCCGGCTCGGCGACGGGCTCTACGCCTTCACCGCCGAGGGCGACCCGAACACCGGCGTGATCATCGGCGACGACAGCGTCATGGTGATCGACACCCAGGCCACGCCGGTGATGGCGCAGAAGGTGATCGAGCGCGTCCGCGGCGTCACCGACAAGCCGATCAAATATGTGGTGCTGAGCCACTACCACGCGGTGCGGGTGCTCGGCGCCTCGGCCTATGGCGCCAGCGAGATCATCGCCTCGGAGACCTGCCGGGCGATGATCCATGAGCGCGGCCAGGAGGACTGGGACTCGGAGTTCGGCCGCTTCCCCCGGCTGTTCCAGGCGGCGGAGTCGATCCCCGGCCTGACCTGGCCGACGGTGACCTTCAAGGACCGCATGACCCTTCATCTCGGCCGCCGCCGGGTCGACCTCTTGCATCTCGGCCGCGCCCACACCGCCGGCGACATCGTCGCCTGGGTGCCGGATGCCGGGGTGATGTTCTCCGGCGACATCGTCGAATACCGCTCGGCCTGCTATTGCGGCGACGCGCATTTCGGCGACTGGCCGCGGACGCTGGACGCCATCGCGGCGCTGCGGCCGGAGGCGCTGTCGCCCGGCCGCGGCGATGCCCTGGTCGGCGCCGCCAAGGTGGCCGAGGCGATCGAGCTGACCCGCGACTTCCTGGCCAGCACCTACCGGCCGGTCGCCCGGGTCGCGGCGCGCGGCGGCTCGCTGAAGGAGGCCTGGGATGCCTGCCGCGCCGCCTGCGATGCGAAATTCGCGAGCTACGCGATCTACGAGCACTGCCTGCCCTTCAACGTCGCCCGCGCCTATGACGAGGCGCTGGGCATCGACACGCCGAGGATCTGGACCGCCGCGCGGGACCGGGAGATGTGGGCCGCGCTGCAGGGCTAGCCGGCGCTATGCTACGCTCCGCGCCGAAGGCGGGGGCAGGCCCCCGCGAGGGAGGAGCGATGGAGCGGATCGGAGCGCCGGACGCACCTTGGGCGGCGGATGCCGATCTCCAGGCCGGCATCGTCGATGTGCTGGGCACGCCGGAATTCGGGCCGGCGGTGCTGCACGCACTCGGCGCCATGGCCGGGGTGGAGGAGATCTTCGCCTTCCGCCGGACCGATGACGGCGCCCTGCCCGCGGTGATCCTGTCCGCCGGTGCCGGGTCGCAGGCGGGCGGCCGGGCCGAGGCCTATCGCCGCCACTATTTCCGCTTCGACCCGCTGAACGCCGTCTTTCAGGCCGCCGACCGCGGCGGCCTCTGCCTGCGGGTGCGGCCGGACGACATCGCCGACCGCGACTACCGCCGCGACTGCTACGCCCGGCCGGGCTTCGTCGAGAAGCTGTCGATCCTGCGCCCCGGCCGCGGCGGCTGGACCACGCTCAGCCTGTTCCGCCATGGCGGCAGCGGCGCCTTTTCCGCCGGCGAGGCACAGGACCTCCGCGCCTTCGGCCGGCTGCTGCTGCCGCTGATCGAGGCGCATGGCCGGGCCTTCGGCGCCGACCGGCCGCCGCCCGGCTCGGCCGTGGCGGTCGAGGCGCGGCTGCGCGGCCTGTGCCCGGCGCTGACGGAACGCGAGCGCGCGGTCTGCGCCCGCACGGTGATCGGCATGACCGCCGAGGGCATCGGCCTCGACCTCGGCATCCGGCCGACCAGCGTGCTGACCTATCGCCGCCGGGCCTATGAGCGCCTGGGCATCAGCACCGCCCTGCAGCTCGCCGCCCGGCTGTTCCACTAGAGCAGGAAGTCGCCGGCCGTCAGGGCGTGGTCGGAGCTGACGTTGATGGCGAAGTCCGAGACCTTGTCGCCGTTGACGTCGACATAGACCACCTGGACCGAGCCCGACGCCACCACCCGCAGCTCGCCGGCATGGCGGGTGTAGTCGCCGGTGCCGAAGGTGAAGGCGGTGTCGCCGTTGCTGGAGTTGCCGTCCGCGTCGATCGCCGACAGGTCGATCTTGTCGCCGGTCGCAAAATCCCGGATCGCATCCTTGCCCAAGCCGGAGACCGCGCTGTCGGACAGGGCGGTGTAGACGAAGCGGTCGGCGCCGACGCCGCCCTTGAGCGCATCGCCGCCGCCGCCGCCGTTGAGCACGTCGCCGCCGCCCATGCCCCACAGGGTGTTGGCATTGGCGTCGCCGGTCAGCGTGTCGGCGAAGCCCGAGCCCAGCACCTGCTCGATGCCGCTGAGCGTGTCGCCCGCGGCGTCGCCGCCGGACATCGCGCCGGTCGCCAGGTTCACCGACACGCCGGCGGCGGAGCCGGCGTAGCTGGCGGTATCGATGCCGATGCCGCCGATCAGCGTGTCGGATCCCGCCGCCCCTTCGAGCGTGTCGTTGCCGTCGCCGCCGTCGAGCTGGTCGTCGCCGGTGCCGCCATAGAGGTTGTCATGGCCGGCCTCGCCGAAGACCTGGTCGTTGCCGGTGCCGGCATCGACGCTATCGTTGCCGATGCCGCCATGGATGGTGTCGACGCCGTCGCCACCGACCAGCCGGTCGGCGCCGTCGCCGCCGGAGAGCGCGTCATTGCCGGCCTCGCCGGAAAGGGCATCGTCACCGCCGTTGCCGACGATGGTGTCGTTGCCGAGTTCGCCGCCGATGATGTTGCGGGCGTTGCTGCCAGTCAGCTGGTCGGCGTTGCTCGACCCGTACAGGTTCTCGATGTTGCTCAGCGTGTCGCCCTGGGCGTCACCGCCCGAGGCCGCGCCGGTCAGCAGGTTGACCGACACCGCCGCCGCCGAGCCCTGGAAGTTGGCGAAGTCCGAGCCGGCGCCGCCGTCGAGGACATCGGTCCCTGCACTGCCGCGGAGCGTGTCGTCGCCGACGCCGCCGCTCAACGCATTGGAGCCGCCGTCGCCGATCAGCTTGTCGGCCAGGGCCGAGCCGGTGACGTTCTCGATGAAGAACAGCGTGTCGCCCTGGGCATCGCCGCCCGTGCCCGTGCCGGCCGCGAGGTTGATCGTCACGCCGGCGGACGAGGTGCTGTAATCCGCCGTATCCACCCCATCGCCACCACCGATCCGGTCGGCCCCGGCGCCGCCGCGGATCACATCGTCGCCAGCATCGCCACGCAGGTCGTTGGCCCCGGCATCGCCGATCAGCGTGTCGTTGAAGGCCGAGCCGGTGACGTTCTCGATGCCCGTCAGCGTATCGCCCTGGGCGTCGCTGCCGGTGCCGGTGCCCGCCGCGAGATTGATCGTCACTCCGGCGGCGGAACTGCCGTAGGTCGCGGTGTCGATGCCGGCGCCGCCCAGCAGGATGTCCGCGCCGCCACGCCCGGCCAGCACGTCGTCGCCGGCGCCGCCGTCGAGGGTGTTGGCCCCGGCATCGCCGTTCATGGCGTCGGCGAAGGCCGAGCCGGTGAGGTTCTCGATGCCGCTGTAGGTGTCGCCCGCGGCGTCGCCGCCCAGGCCCTGGCCGTTGGTCAGGTTGGCGTTGATCCCGGCGGTCGAGGTGTTGAAGAACACCGTGTCGATGCCGGCGCCGCCGACGAAGCTGTCGGCGCCTTGATGGCCGTTGAACTGGTCGTTGCCGGCGCCGCCGGTCAGGGCATTGGCCCCGGCATCGCCGATCAGGATATCGTCGAAGGCCGAGCCGACCAGGTTCTCGATGCCGGTCAGCGTGTCGCCCGCGGCATCGCCGAACGAGGCGGTGTGCAGGTTGAGGTCGATCCGGACGCCGACGGCCGAGCTGTCGTAAAAGACGGTGTCGATGCCCGCCCCGCCATCGATGGCGTCGGCGCCGCTGCCGGCGTTGATCAGGTCGTTGCCGTTGCCGCCGCTGACGACATCGTTCCCCGCGCCGGAGCGGATCGTGTCGTCACCGTCGGCCCCCGTCAGCACATTGGCGCCGGTGTCGCCGTCCAGGGTGTCGTTGAAGTTCGAGCCGTAGACATTCTCGATCCCGGTGAGGACGTCGCCCTGGGCGTCGCTGCCCGTGCCGGTGCCGGTGACCAGGTTGACCTGCACGGCCCCGGCTGAGGCGTCGTAATAGACGATGTCGATGCCGGCGCCGCCGTCGAGATTATCGGCGCCGCCATAGCCGCTGAACGCGTCATTGCCGGCCGCGCCGATAAGGGCATTGGTCCCGCTATTGCCGGTCAAGGTATCGTTGAAGTTCGAGCCGTAGAGGTTCTCGATCCCGGTATAGGTGTCGCCCGCGGCATCGCTGAACGCGCCCAGGCCGGTGGTCAGGTTGGCGGCCACGCCGCCGGCCGAGGTGTCGTAGGAGACGATATCGAAACCGGCGCCGCCGTCGAAGGCATCGGCGCCGCCATTGCCGGTGAGCGTGTCAGTGCCGTCGCCCCCGGACAGGCTGTTGGCACCGGCGTTGCCGATCAGGACGTCGTTGGCGGCCGTGCCGACGACGTTCTCGACATTCTGGTACGTGTCGCCCTGGGCGTCACCGCCGGAGCCCTGGCCGGTGGCGAGGTTCACGGTCACCGCCACGGCGGCGTAAAAGACCGTGTCGATGCCGGCGCCGCCGTTGATGGCGTCGGCGCCGCCATAGCTGGCGATGTTGTCGTTGCCGCCGCCGCCGTCGATGACATTGGCCCCGTTGTCGCCGCGCAGGGTGTCGGCGAAGGCCGAGCCGGTCAGGTTCTCGATGCTCTGCAGCACGTCGCCCTGGGCGTCGCCGCCCGCAAAGAAGCCGGCCTTCAGGTCGGCGGTGACCCCGGCGGCGGAGAAGGCATAGCTCGCCGTGTCGCTGCCGTTGCCGCCCCGCAGGGTGTCGCCGCCGACCAGGCCGTCGAGTACGTCGTTGCCTTCACCGCCTTCGAGGATGTTGTTCACGGCGTTGCCGTACAGGGTGTCGGCGAAGTTCGAGCCGCTGAGGTACTCCATGTTGGCGAAGGTGTCGCCCTCGGCCCAGCCCCCGACGCCGACGCCTTGCAGGTTGGCGAGGACCCCGGCGGTGGACCCGATATAGGTCACCCCGTCGGCGCCGGCGCGGCCGTCGAAGAAGTTGACCGCGGCGCTGACGCTGAAGAGATCGTCGGAGGTCGAGCCGAGCACGTTCTCGATGCCGATCAGCGTGTCGCCCTGCGCATGGCCGCCGGACGCGGCGCCGGTGGCCACATTGACGATGACCCCGGCGTTGGAGTTCTCGTAGGAAGCGATGTCGCTGCCGGTGCCGCCGTCCAGGATATCGCCCAGCGCCCCACCCTGGAGAAAGTCGTTGCCGGCGCCGCCGCTCAGCGTGTCGGTGCCGGTGGTGCCGATGACGTTGAGGAAGTCGTCACCGAGCAGGACGTCGTTCCCATCGCCACCGTTGAGCGTGTCGTTGCCGCCCAATCCGCCCAGGGTGGAGCCGGCCGTGGCGGCGGTCAGGACGTCGTTGAAACCGGTGGCGATGATATTTTCGAAGTTGGAGAAGGTGGTGCCAGCGGCCCCGCCGCCGCCGATGCCGGTGGCCACGTTGATGATCACGGCCGAGGACGCGGTGCGGCAGTCGAGGAAGTCTCCGTTGGCGCCGCCGTTCAGCACGTCAGTCCCGCCGCTGATCTGGATGATGTCGATGCCGGCGCCGCCGTCGATGGTGTTGTTCCCGGCATCGCCCAGCAGGATGTCGTTGAAGGCGGATCCGATGATGGCCTCGAAGCCGGTCATGGTGTCGCCCACCGCTTCGCCGCCGAAGGCGGCGCCGTTCAGGTTCACCCACACGCCGGCGGTGGCGTTGGCGAAGGTGAGCGTGTCGAACCCCGCGCCGCCGTCCAGGATGTCGGCGCCCAGGCCGCCGGAGATCGTGTCGTTGCCGCCCAGGCCCGAGAGCGTGTCGTTGCCGTCGCCGCCATTGATGATGTCGATGCCGTCGGGGTTGGCCGGGTTGCCCGGATCGGTCCCGGTGAGGCTGTCGTTGCCGGCGGTGCCGTTGAGGGTCTGGGTCACGGAACGTCCTCCACTGTCGGTCGGCGCGCCCTTTTGGGGGAGCGTCCGAATGAGCCCTGCTGGCCGGGCAGGCACGCGATAGGAAGGATTTAGCAGGGATGTCGCATATTCCGTTAGGTCCAGATCGGACAAACCATGGGTCCAGATGCGGCTTCGATGAGTCCAGATGGGACCTATCGATGAGTCCAGATTGCGCCAAGGGATAAAATACGATCTTATGCAATCGAGGGTTGGTGGCGCGGGAGGGGGCGCGTGGCGGCCGACGACATCCTGTGGCGGCAATTGCTGATGCTGTCGCGCCGGCCCGACCTGACGCTGCAGGCGCAGCTGCGCGGCGCCATCGCCCAGGCGGTGCTGGACCGGCGGCTGCCGCCGGGGGCCGAACTGCCCTCGTCGCGCCGGCTGGCGGAGATCCTCGGGATCAGCCGCAACACCGTGATCCAGGCCTATGACCAGCTGACCCAGGAAGGCTTCATCGCGGCGCGCAGCCGGTCGCGGCACATGGTCGACCCGGCGGCGCTGGAGAATGCGGCACGGGCGGCCGGGGTGCGGTCCGATGCGCCGGTGCGGCGGCCGGACTGGACCGGGCGGCTGACCAGCCGCCCCTCCCGCACCCGGCACGTGATGAAGCCGGTCGACTGGTACAATTACCGCTTCCCCTTCGTCTACGGCCAGCCCGACCCGACGCTGTTCCCGATCACGGAATGGCGCGAGGTGGTGCAGCTGTCGCTGCGCTCGGTCGCCATCCGCGACTGGGCCGGCGACCGCGTCGACGCCGACGACCCGCTGCTGGTCGAGCAGTTGCAGAAGCGGGTGCTGCCGCGCCGCGGCATCTGGGTGTCGCCGGAGCAGATCCTGGTCACGATCGGGGCGCAGCAGGCGCTGTACCTCGCCGCCTCGCTGCTGCTGGGGCCGGAGCGGACGGCCGGGATCGAGCAGCCGGGCTATCCCGACATCCGCAACCTGTGCCGGCAGTTCGGCGCGCGCATCCTGCCCCTGCCGATGGATCATCACGGTCTGAAGCTGAGCGGCAGCCTGGCCGAATGCGACATGCTGTTCGTGCAGCCGAGCCACCAGAACCCGACCACCGTGACCATGCCGCTGGCCCGCCGGCAGGAGCTGTTGCAGGCGGCGTCGGTGCACGACCTGGTGATCGTCGAGGACGATTACGACAGCGAGCTGACCTTCGTCGGCGAGGCCACTCCGGCGCTCAAGGCGCTCGATCGCGACGACCGGGTGATCTATGTCGGCAGCGTGTCCAAGACCCTGGCCCCGGGGCTGCGGCTGGGCTATGTGGTGGCGGCGCCGGAGTTCATCGCCGAGGCGCGGGCGATGCGGCGGCTGACGGCGCGGCACCCGCCGGCCAACAACCAGCGCGCCGTGGCGCTGTTCCTGCAGCTCGGCCACCACGATGCCGCGATCAAACGGCTGATCGCCGCCTATCGCGAACGCGCCGCCGCGATCGGCGAAGGCTTGCGCACCCATCTGCCGGAGTTCGAGTTCCGGCCGCCGGCCGGCGGGTCCGCCCTGTGGGCCGAGGGGCCGGCCAACGTGTCGATGAACGCGGTTGCCGCCGCCGGGGCGCCGCAGGGGCTGCTGCTGGACCCCGGGGCGGTGTTCTTCGACCATCCGCTGCCGCCGGAGAACTTTTTGCGCTTGGGCTATTCCTCGATCCCGGTCGACCGCATCGACCCCGGCATCCAACTGCTGGCCCGGCTGGTCCGGGCCGAGCGCCACGGCGCCCTGCGGGCCAGAGTGGGGTGACAGCGGCGGTGGAAGGTAGCCTCTCCCGCTTGCCAAACCTTTTCGGAATCCAGCCACCCGACTCGACCTATGCCTTTAATCCTCCCCCTCCCCTTGCGGGAGGGGGCTAGGGGGAGGGGTCTGCGCGCGGCGGCGCGCATGGGCAGTGAACA